>NZ_JBEYLC010000050.1:0-48294 GCF_040635885.1 Nocardiopsis sp. NPDC006832
GGCGCCCCCCCCCGGCGGCGCCCGCCCCCCCCCGCGGGGGGGGGGGGGGGGCGCCCCCGGGGGGGGGGGGGCGGGCCCCCCCCCCCCCCCCGGCCCCGGTCACCGACACTTGCCGGAGCCGCTCCCCGTCCTCTGCTTCCGGAGGCAGAGCCTCGACATCGGACCCCCTGTTCGACTGAGTGACGGGGGTGAGCGGAGGACGGACCGGTCGGGGAGGTCGACACGAGGAAGGGGAGGGCGATGAGTGGACGAACGAATCGAGTGGGACGTCGACCCTGGATGAAGGGGGCGCTCAGAGGCGTCGTCGGCGCGATGGCCATGAGCGGAATGCGACAGGCCGCGGTGGGTCTGGGAATGATCGAACGCACCCCTCCCGAGGCCATGCTGCGCGAGGGGGTGCCGACGTTGCTGCGCCAGGTGCCCGAACATCGGCGCACCGCGGCCATCGAACTGACGCACTGGAGCTACGGCGCGGCCGCGGGCGCGGCGTTCGGCCTCGTGCCTGGGCGACTGCGAGGCCACAGGCTGACCGGCCCGCTCTACGGGGTCCTCTCCTGGGGCCTGTTCGAGCTGGTCTTGGCACCGACGCTCGGCCTGGCCCACGCACGAAGGGATCGGCCACAGGAGCGGCTGGCCCTGCTGGTGGATCACGTGGCCTTCGGTCTCATCGTCGGGGGGCCGCCCGAAGCCGAGATCACCGGCCCCGACGCGAAGGACCCCGAGCAGGAGACGGACCGAGACCGGCGACGAATATGACGATTCCGCCCGTCTCATGACGTTTGTTTCGCTAATGTCGGGCCACCACCACGCCTTCGTGGCGCGGTGATCGGCGCTCGCTCCGCCGTCCCCCTCACCTTTGAGACGGAGCCGACATGCCCGCGCCCCCATCCCTGCCCCCGCCATCCCCTGGTTCCAAGAAACCGCACCCGTTGGCCACGATCGGTCTGGGCTGCGCCGGTTGCTCGGGCCTGGGCGCCCTCGGGTTGATCGGCCTGGTCGTGCTCGGCTCGCTGCCGCCCCCACAGGAGGACCCCGCCACCGTGGAGGTGGCCGAGTCGCCCTCACCCGAGGAGACCGAACCCGAGCTGGTGGGGTTGTACCTGCCGGAGGCCGAAGAACTGCTCGACGGGTCCGAACTGGAACTCGGCGAACTGCTGCTCGCCGCGAGCGGTGACGACGCGGAGTGGACCCGTTCGGCGCTGGTCGTGTGCGGGCAGGACGTGGTCGAGGAGACCGCCGACCTGACGCTGGCCCCCGAGGGCGTGGACTGCGGTGATGACGAATCCACCGAGGACTGGCCCGAACTGCCGGACTTCGCCGGGGACGACGCCGATGAGTCCCGCTCCTGGGTGGAGGACACGGGCCTGACAGTGGTGGCGCGGAGCGCGTTCGGCGATGTCGACGATCCCGAGGGCACCACCGACCACGAGGTGTGCGGACAACGGCCCGAACAGGCGAGGGCCCCGTTCGACGACGATCTCCGGGTGGAGTTGTTCGTGGTCTCCAACGGCCAGGACTGTCCTGAGCGGATCGGTGATCCCCGCCCGGCGCCCGAGCCGGCCCCCGAGCCCACGCCACAGCCGGAACCCGAGCCGGAGCCGGAACCCGAGCCCGAACCCGAGCCGCAGCCGGAACCCGCCCCGGTACCGGGCGTGCACCCCGGGGCGTTCTGTTCGCAGCACTGGCAGTTCGGCCACACGAACAAGGGGACGCTGATGCAGTGCACGACCACCGCCGAGGACGAACGTTTCCGCTGGCGCGCGGCCTGACCTGAAGGGGCCGGGGGTTCGCGGGCGCGCTCCGGTCATCGAGGATCCCGCTCAGGGTCCGGCGCTCCCATCCCGCTCATGGCGGGGTGGGAGCGCTCGTGGTACCAGACCGACCCCATCGCCTGTTGGAAGGCCCGGGCGGGACTCAGCCGGTGCCGACCAGGCGGGTGAACAGGGCCGGGTCGACGTTGCCACCGGAGACCACCGCCACCGTCGCCTCCGGCCGCCCCGGGACGGTGTCGATCCTGCCCGACAGCAGCGCCGCCGCGGCCAGCGCTCCGCTGGGTTCGGCCACCAGTCGGGAACCGTGCGCCAGCGCGCCCACCGCGTGGGCGATCTCGTCCTCGCCGACGGTGACGATCTCGTCCAGGAGCGACGACAGGTGCGCGAAGGTCAACTCCGACAGGCACACGCGTACCCCGTCGGCCATGGTGCGGCCGGTGCGTTCGGGTTCCCAGGTGACCATGCGGCCCTCGCGCAGGCTCTGGGCCGCGTCGGCCGCCAGTTCGGGTTCCACACCCACCACCCGCGTCCGGCGCGGGCTCACGGCCCGGGCCACGGTGGCCACCCCCGACGCCAGCCCTCCCCCGCCCACCGGCACGACCACGGTGGTGACCTCCGGGGAGTCCTCCAGGATCTCCAGGCCGACGGTGCCCTGACCGGCGATCACACGCGCGTCGTCGAAGGGCGGCACGAACGCCAGACGTTCGCGTTCGACCAGGTCCTCGGCGGTGGAGAGGCGTTCGGCCGGGGACACGGGCACCACGCGCGCGCCCATCGCCCGGATGCGCTCCACCTTGATCCGCGGGGCGCCCTCGGGCACCACCACGGTGCAGGTCACCCCCTGCCGGGCGGCGGCGTGGGCCAGGGCCATACCGTGGTTGCCGGAGGAGTGGGTGATGACCCCGCGTTCGCGCTGGGTGTCGTCGAGTCGTGCCACGGCGTTGGTGGCCCCGCGTAGCTTGAACGCGCCGGTGGGCTGCAGACTCTCGGGTTTGAGCAGAAAGGGCCGTTCGGTGCTCGGCCCCACGGTGAGGGGTGTGCGCACCACGTGTCCGTGGATTCTGGTGGCCGCGGCACGGACGTCCTCGACGGAGACCAATCGCATGCGGCGAGTATGCCCCCGTCCGGTCGCCGCACACGGAATACTCGGATGTGATGCGTACCGAATGGACCCCTGACGACCTTCCCGGCCGGGACTTCTACAAAATGCTCACGTCGGTGGTGGTCCCCCGCCCGATCGCGTGGGTCTCCACCACGTCCCCGGACGGCGTGGACAACCTGGCCCCGCACTCCTTCTTCACCCTCTCCTGTGTGGAGCCGCCGATCGTGCAGTTCACCTCGGTGGGTCGCAAGGACTCGCTGCGCAACGTGGAGCACACCCGCGAGTTCGTGATCAACCTGGCGGCGGAACCGCTACAGGACCAGGTGAACGCGAGTGGGACCCCCTACCCGGCGAACACCAGCGAGTTCGACGCGCTGGGGATCGAGCGGGAGGCGAGCGCGCAGGTGCGCCCGCCCCGGGTGGCCGCCTCACCCGTGGCCCTGGAGTGCGGGCTGCACTCCACCGTGGGGCTGGGCGACTCCACCGTGGTGTTCGGCCGGGTGCTGCGCGTCGCCGTGGCGCCGGAAGCCCTGGTGGACGGACACCCGGAGATCACCCTGCTGCGACCCCTGGCCCGGCTCGGACGCAACGAGTGGTCCACGTTGGGCGAGGTGCGGGCACTCGACCGCCTGCCCTACCACCCTTGAGGTCCTCGGCCTCGAAAACCGTGCCCTGTGGTGGGCGTCCGACCCGTGGAGGAGTGGGTGGGCCGGACGCCCGAAGGGGCCGGGGGCGCACCCCGTGCGCGCGCCCCCGGGGCTTTAGTGGTCGTGCTCGTGGTCGACGGGTTCCTGACAGGCCACCCTGGGTTCGATGTTGACGCCCTGGTGGGCTCCGGTGAACTCGAAGACGGTGCTCTCCCCCGGTTCCAGGGCGCTGTGCTCCTCGGTCCCGGTCGCCTCGAAGTGGGCGCCGTGGTTCACCCAGGTGGCGCCGGTCATGTCCAGGATCTCCTGGCGATTGGCGAACACCCAGTCGACCATCCAGCCGTCCACGCCCTCGGCTCCGGCGGTGACCTCGACCTCCACCTCGAACCGGTCGTCGGTCTGGTCGACGACCGTGTACTCGGCGGTGCAGTACTCCTCGGCCGGCGCCTCCGTGGGTTCGGGTTCGGTGGTGGGTCCGTCCGAGGGTTCGGTGGTGGGTCCGTCGGTGGGTGCCGGTTCCTCGTCGCCGAAGACCACGTCGGAGCAGTTGTAGAAGGCCTCCGGGCTGTCGGAGCGTTCCCACACCACGTAGACGATGTGGCGCCCCTCCTTGTCGGGCAGGGCGACGTCCCAGTGGTACTCGGCTCCGGCGTCGCCGCCGCTGCGCAGCGGCGGGTCGACCACCTCGTCGATGAGTTCCAGGTCGTCCCAGGTGAGCGGGGCCTCGGGGTCGAAGCCGTCCTCGGTCACGTAGGTGAAGAAGGTGCCCGGGTGCGGGGCCCAGGCGTTGTGCCGGAACTCGACCGTCTCGTCCGCCGGCAGGTGTGTGGTGGGCCAGTCGGTGCGGGGCGTGTTGAACGCGGCGAAGTCCTCGCCGGGACCGCACAGTTCCCCATCGGCCACGTACTCGCGGTGTCGTCCGTCGGAGTCGGGGACGAGGTTGCCGTACCAGTTCCAGAACGCGTAGTCCCCGCCCTCGGCCAGGGCGTCGGCGCAGGCCTCGTTGGTGGGGTCCAGCGCGCCTCCGCCGGTGCCGCCGGTAGCGTCGTCGAAACAGGCGTAGGTGCGACTGGCCGGGTAGGTGAACGCGCCGTGGGCCTCGGCGGTGTCGGGCAGGGCGACGAGCACCCCGGCGACGGCGATGCCTCCGACGGCCGCGGCGGTCGCGATCGTCCCGACGATGGTGGGTGTGCGCATGGTGTGTCCCTTCGGGGCGGGACCCGACCGCGTGCGGGGGGTGTTCACGCGGCCGGGCGTGGGGGATGGAAAGGGTCTCGGGGCCGGTGGAACGTCAGTCCTCGGCGCCCTCCTCTTCCGTGTCGTCCTCGTCGCCGAACGGCTCGCCGTGCGACGCCGGCGCCGTGACCACGTCGACCTGCGACCAGAAGCGGTGATGGGTGAACTCGGGGGCGGGCCCGCCGTCCGAATGGGTGGGGACCGGCTCGGCCGGTGAGGTGGCGGGGGTGTTCTGGGGGACGACCGTGAGGCCGTTCGTGGGAGGCGTCGTGCCCATGGCCGCGGAGAGGGCGGGGCGCCTTCCGTGTCGGCGCCCTGCTTTCTGATTGATCACATCATTCTCCTCGGGGATGACCCTTCGATGCCCTTGGTGGTTACCGCGGGTGGGCGCCCACCTCCGAACCGTGCGAAAGATCCGGGGGCGGGGGGCCGAAAGGTGTGCGGGTCTGAGGATGCGTGGTGGATCCGGATGCGGCAGCGGCGGGGCCTGGCGCGACCGTTCGGGCACGTGGAACGTGGTGTGGGCGTCGATGTGGTCCGCCGCCCATGGGAGGGCTCCCCCCGTTCGGGAGCGCTCCCATAAGCGGTGCCGAAAAGTTAACACCATTGATGTTGCCCGGCAATGGGTGTGACCGGAGAAAAATCGGAACACTCCCACGACCGGAACCTGGAAGTGACGTGGCGGATCCGTGGCACCGCCCGGCTCCACGGATCCGCCACGACCGTCCTCAGACCCTCAGGTCACCCTCCGGGGCGGGCAGGGTCGGCAGCAGGTGCGCCACCCCGGCGGGGTCGCCGTCCCAGTCCAGGGCGCGGATCTGGGCGAGGCTGCGCCGCCCGGTGATCGCCCTGGCCAGCTCGAAGGCGCTCGCGCTCAGGCCGAGGTCGGCCCCCTTCTCGGCGTCGCCCTCCCCCAGCCGCCACTCCTGGCCGGTGTCGGCGGCCTTCACGTGTACCGAGGGGCGGTCGGCGGGCCAGCCTCGGGCCAGGCCACCCAGTACGAAGGCGGCGAGCTGGTCGGCGCCCTCGGTCTGGGGTTCCATCCCCAGCGCGCCACGGATGTCGTTCTCGTGGTGCCAGGTGTCCAGCGCCGGTAGGGAGTAACGCAGCCGGGTCCGGGTGCGCATGAGTTCGAGCAGGGCGGGCGCGCCCTCGACCCATTCCGCGGTGAGTTCGTCGATGCGTTCGTCGGCACGGTCGGCGACCTGACGGGCGGTGACCTCGTCACTGGCCGGGGGCGTCACCAGGCCCTGCACGACCTCGACGCAGAGGCCGGCCATGTGGGCGTAGGTCTGGCGAACGTCCCAGGCGGGGCAGGCCGGGACGACGGTGGCGAGAGAGGCCTCGTCAAGGCCCGCGGCCAAGGCGACGAGACGGTCTTGGGCCTGCTGGTAGATGAGCGCGGAGTCCATCGTCCAACCCTACCTAACACTGTTAGGGGCAGGTCCGGTCCACCGTCTCCGGCAAGGCTTCCTCCGGGGAAAGGAAATGACAAAAGAAGTCCAGGAATACACATCCGCGGTCTTCTCATGCGTATCGATGCGAGCGCGAGGGTAGGCGCGCTCCCAACCGCATGACCAGCCGATCCGAGGAGGTTGTGGTGATGCACTCGCAGGATGGGTCCGGTGGACCCGACAGCGGCGGCGGCCAGAAGACCGAAGCGGCTCGCGCGGCCGCGGGCGAGGTCGCGTCCACCGCGAAGGAGCAGGCACGGTCCTTCGCCGGTGAGGCCCGCTCGGAGACAGGGCACGTCATGAACGACGTCCAGGGGCGCCTCCGGGAAGAGGCCGAGGATCAGACCAGGAAGGCTTCGGGAAACCTGCGCCAGTGGTCACAGGAACTGGAGTCCATGGCCGAACACGCGGACACGGACTCGCCCGTGGGCGACGTGGTGCGCCAGGTCGCGGAAGGCGGCCGCGGGACCGCGGACTTCCTGGACGAGCGGGGCGTGAACGGTCTGTTGGACGAGGCCCGCGACTTCGCCAGACGCAAGCCGATGGCCTTCCTCGTGGGAGCCGCGGTGGCCGGGTTCGCACTCGGACGCATCCTCAAGGTGTCCCCCGAGGGCTCCGAACAGGGAGGTTCCGAGGGATCGGGGCGGGGCTCCTCCTCGGTCCAAAGCCGGGAGCCCGCTTCGCTGCCCAGGCAGGGCAGCCCGTCCGCGGGCGAGACGATCCCTCCCGGCGTGGCCTCCGAGAGGCTGGGGCGGAATCCGGAAGGAGGGGGGATCTGACATGGCGACGGTTCCCAGGCCCACACCGGGCACACAGGACCGGATCCGGCGCGAGTGGGACCAGGACGACCGGTCCCTGTCCGAACTCGTCGGGGTGGTGACGACCGACCTCCAGACGCTGTTCCGCCAGGAGATCGCCTTGGCCAAGGCCGAGCTCCGTGAGGAGGGCGCCAAGGCGGGCAAGGCCGCGGGGCTGCTCGGTGGAGCCGGGTTCGCGGGCTACATGACGGTGATCCTGCTCAGCTTCGCCGCGGTGTTCGGCCTCGCCGAACTCATCGGGCTGGGCTGGTCCGCCCTGGTGGTGGCGGTGCTGTGGGCGATCGCGGGTGCGGTCATGTTCGTCATCGGACGTAAGCGGATGCGCGAGGTCTCACCCACACCCGAGCGCACCATCGAGACTCTGAAGGAGGACGCCCAATGGGTGAAACATCCGACCGGATAAGGCAGGACATCGAGCGCACGCGCGCGGAGCTGACCCAGGACACCGACCGGCTGGTGGACCGCGCCAACCCGCGTAAGGCGATCGACCGTCGCACCCACCGGATGCGCCGCAAGGCCGGGGAAGTGAAGGATCGCGTCATGGGATCGATTCCGTCTCAGGGGTCGGGTGGGAGCTCCACCGGGAGCTCGATCCGACAGAACGCCGAGCAGATGACCGACGCGGTCAGGTCGGCTCCCCAGCAGGCCGTCCGGCAGACCCGGGGCAACCCGCTCGCCGCAGGACTGATCGCCTTCGGCGCCGGTCTGCTGGCCGCCTCGCTCATCTCCGAGAGCAGGGCGGAGCGGCAGGCCGCCCGCCAGATCCAGGACCGTGCGGGCTCGATGATCGAGCCGGTCGAACAGGCGGTCTCCCAGTCCGTGAACCGGGTGAAGGAACAGGCCACCGATTCGGCCCGCGACGCCGGAGAGCACCTGAAGGAGAGCGCCTCGGAGAGGGCGCGCTCCACCGGTGAGCAGGCCCAACACCAGGCGAAGGGCGCGTCGGAGGAAATGCGCGGTTCCTGATCCGCGCGGAAGGCTCCGACCGCCGGTCGTGCCCGCGTCGTCTCCCCGCCCGGTTCGGCCGCGGTGGGCGAGGCGGCGGAGCGCGACCACGCCCTTCGTCGACGGCACCGGCGAGATGGCGAGGAGCGGAGAAGGGAAGTGACCGATGGTCCGGCAGAGCGATCAGACACGGGGCGGCGAGCGCGCTCCGAGGGGAGAGGCCACGGCTCCGACCCGCATGGCGAAGTCCTCGTGGTGGGGCGCCCTGCGTAGGACGTTCCGGGAATTCAGCGCGGACAACGTGAGCGACCTGGCCGCCGCGCTGACCTACTACGCGATCCTCTCGCTCTTTCCGGCACTGTTGGTACTGGTGTCACTGCTCGGTCTGGCCGGGCCGGACGCCACCCGGACACTGACCGAGAACGCCTCCGCGCTCCTGCCCCCGGATGTGGCCGGGCTGGTGAACACCGCCATCGAGAACCTCCAGGGCAGTCAGGGCGTCGCCGGCCTCGTCGGTATCGTCAGCCTGGCCGTGGCCCTGTGGTCGGCCTCGGGGTACATCGCCGCCTTCATGCGGGCGTCCAACGTCGTCTACGACGTACCGGAGGGGCGTCCCATATGGAAGACGCTGCCCATCCGCGTCGGCGTCACCCTGATGCTGGTCGTCCTGATCACCGTCACCGTGCTCGCTGTCGCGGTCTCGGGCGGGGTCGCCGAGCGCGTCGGACAGTTGGTCGGTCTGGGGCCCACCGCGGTGACGGTGTGGAACATCGCGAAGTGGCCGGTGCTGCTGCTCCTCATGGCCTTCATGATCGCTCTCCTGTACTGGGCCTCGCCCAACGCCAAGCGCGGCTTTCGCTGGGTCAGCCCGGGCAGTCTGCTCGCGGTGCTGATCTGGCTGGTCGCCTCGCTGGCGTTCGCCTTCTACGTCGCCAACTTCGCCTCCTACAGCAAGACCTACGGGAGCATGGCGACCGTGGTGATCTTCCTCGTGTGGCTCTGGATCAGCAACATCGCGATCCTGCTCGGTGAGGAGTTCAACGCCGAGATCGAGCGCGGGCGCGCGGAGGAGGCGGGGCAGCCCCCCGAGGAGGAGCCCTACGTGGAGATGCGCGACCGCCCGAAGGGGAAGAAGGGCGGGAAGCCTCGGCGAGAACACGGCTGAGGCGGACGGAGGGCACGTGTGGGCTCCTTGAGGAGCCCACACGTGTCGTGTTCTCGGGGACCGGCCCCGCTCAGGCGCCCAGACCGGACATCAGGTCCGCGAACGACGTGGGCTCCTCGTAGGGATCGGCCTTGTCCGAGGTGTGCTCGGTGGCCAGGATCGCCAGCTGTCGGGCGGCCCGCTCGACGCGCTCGGACAGCTCGCGTCCACCGCTGTCCCCCGCTCCCCAGTCCTCGGAGGCGGCGTAGACGCCCGTGGGCACCACCACCGAGCGGGTGTAGGAGAACATCGGCCGCAGCGCGTGCTCCAGCACCAGCGAGTGACGCGGGCTGCCGCCGGTGGCGGCGACCAACACCGGGGTGCCGTCCAGCGTGCCGGGTTCGATCACGTCGAAGAACGACTTGAACAGGCCGCTGTAGGAAGCGTTGAAGACCGGGGTCACCGCGATGATCCCGTCCGCGTCGGCGATGTCGGCCAGGACCCCGGGCAGCTCACCGGTGGGCACACGGGTGGTCATGGCGTTCATGATGTCGTGGGCCACCTCGCGCAGCTCCACGACGCGCACCTCGACCTTCTCGCCACGTTCGACCAGGGCCTCCTCGGCCGCGGCGGTCAGACGATCGGCCAGCAGACGGGTCGAGGAGGGGTTGCTCATCCCCGCCGTGACGGTCACCAGCTTCCGGGTCATCGGGTCTCCTCCGTCTTCGTGGCGGTCTGCTCCTTGGCGGCCAGGAGCGAGGCGTGGTCGGGCGCGTCGGGCACGTGGGCGGGCTTCATCGCGGCGAACTCCTTGCGCAGCACCGGGACGACCTCCTCGCCCAGGAGGTCCAGCTGCTCCAGGACCGTCTTGAGCGGCAGTCCGGCGTGGTCCATCAGGAAGAGCTGGCGCTGGTAGTCGCCGAACATCTCCCGGAAGCCCAGAGTACGGTCGATGACCTCCTGCGGGCTGCCCACGGTCAGCGGGGTCTCACGGGTGAAGTCCTCCAGGGAGGGGCCACCGCCGTAGACCGGCGCGTTGTCGAAGTAGGGACGGAACTCCTTGACCGCGTCCTGGGAGTTCTTGCGCATGAACACCTGACCGCCGAGTCCGACGATCGCCTGGTCCGCGCTCCCGTGGCCGTAGTGCTCGAAGCGGCGCCGGTAGAGCGAGATGAGCTTACGGGTGTGGGTGGCGGGCCAGAAGATGTTGTTGTGGAAGAAGCCGTCACCGTAGTAGGCGGCCTGCTCCGCGATCTCCGGGCTGCGGATGGAGCCGTGCCACACGAACGGCGGCACGTCGTCCAGCGGTCGCGGCGTGGAGGTGAAGCCCTGCAGCGGGGTGCGGAACTTGCCCTCCCAGTCGACGACGTCCTCGCGCCACAGGCGGTGCAGGAGGTTGTAGTTCTCCAGCGCCAGCGGGATGCCCTGTCTGATGTCCTTGCCGAACCAGGGGTAGACCGGGCCGGTGTTACCGCGACCCATCATCACGTCCACCCGACCGTCGGCCAGGTGCTGGAGCATGGAGAAGTCCTCGGCGATCTTCACCGGGTCGTTGGTGGTGATCAGCGTGGTGGAGGTGGACAGGATGAGCTTCTCGGTCCGCGCCGCCACGTAGCCGAGCATGGTCGTGGGCGAGGAGGCCACGAAGGGGCGATTGTGGTGCTCGCCGCTGGCGAAGACGTCCAAGCCCACCTCCTCGGCCTTGAGCGCGATGGCCACCATCGCCTTGATCCGCTCGTGCTCGGTCGGAGTGCGTCCCGTGGTGGGGTCGGTGGTGACGTCACTGACCGAGAAGATTCCGAACTGCATGGCGTTCCCCGATCCATCTAGCTTCCAAGGAAATTACTTACTATGAAACTATCATGTCGAACCAGCTCGTGGGGCCGGGTATTCCATCGATCTTCGAGGGCCCGCGTTCATCCACAGGCACGCTCCGTATCCACCAAATGTCACTATCGCGTGATACCCCTGGTGAGACAGGTGAAGACACCGTCACAGCGGGCCACAGACCGGCCCGACGAGTGCGGGAAAGGAGAAGGGCGCCTCCCCGAAGCGCCCGACACCCCCATGGCCACCACCCTCGACCCCCGACGGAAGCCCCATCACCCCACCACCTCACCGACCCCACACCGTGCCGTGCCCCGGCAGCGTCGCCCACTCCACCCCGGCGAGGAGACGACCGAGCGCACTCGCGAGCCGGTGGTGCTCGCCGACGCCCTGGGCGAGGTCCTGATCACCCTCAAGGAACGCGAGTCGACCGCCGAGCCACGCTGAGTTCCGCGCACACGAAGGGCCCGGCATCCGAGCCGGGCCCAGTGTTCGTACCTGACAATCCTCCGAACGCGGGCCGCAAGGCCTCGGGCGGGAAGGATCACACCGGTTCGGTCGTTCCATGGATGTGCGCTTGAACCAGGCCGATTCCGCCGCCGACACCCACAACCCCGGGACCGTGCGTGCGCCCGCCGCACCGGGTGGCGGGACAGGAACGAGGGCTCCACACGAAATCGGGTGACGCGGCCCTCACCAGCGCGTGGCGGGTTCCACTCCCGGGCGATCCGAACGGCGTGGTCCTCGTTCAGGACGGGGTGGAAGATGGGCTGCCCGGGCAGCCTTGGGGCCCACTCGCGCCGACCGGGATCCCTGACCAGAGCGAGTTCCACGGGCCCGGTGGGGCGCCACGGGGTGGTCGGCCCAACAGGTGGGTCGAAGGTCGCCGCGACCATCGTCGACCATCGTCCCCCTCTTCCCCGACCGAAATCTCGAAGAGTATGGACAACCCGTGCCCCACAATGCACACGGTTTTTACCGACGACCCCGTAAATTCGTTCGTACAGGCGGGAACACTCCACCTGTACGAAGCGTTATCACAGGTGAAGCACCCCAGACCGAACCCCGACCCCGAAAATCCCACCAGCGTCTGTGAGAAGCTTCGACATCACCTTCAGACCATGCGCGGATGCACGCGCTCGTGTCGGCAATGGGGGTTTCCGACACGAAACCATCGCTGCATCCGCCTTCCCAGCGGCCAGACCGCACTCCGTGCGTAGGCCGCGCCGGTCGGGTCTCACGTTGGGGGACGTGGGACCCGGCCCAGACCAAGCGAATACGAGTGCTCGTGTCGTAAATGGGGGTTTCCGACACGAAACCATCACCGTATTCGCCTCCCAGCGGCCCCACCGTTCTCGGTGGCGGACCGCGAGGTCGGCCCCCACGTTGGGGGACGTGGGGCCGACCAGACCCGGTGGGGGCGCGCCGCACGGCGCGCCCCCGCTTTTTCGTGTCCGGCCGGGACGTCCCACTCCCGATCGGCCGTACTCACTCGCCCGCCCATCGGTGCGTGAACCGTGACCCGGCCCCTCTCGGAGAAGGCCTCGTAGACGACGCCCGTCCCGCGCCGATCCGCACCGACCCACACCCGGTTCAGGGCATCGGTTCGCCTTGTGCGGCGGGTGTTCGTGGACGGCGGTACGATGCGCCTGCACGGGAGGAGACCGAAGGTGACGGGGAACGATAGCGGCGGTCGGCCGACGATGGCCGACGTGGCCGCGCATCTGGGCGTTTCCCGGCAGCTGGTCTCCCTGGTGCTGGGCGATCGGCCCGGACCCAGCGCCCGGACCCGGGAGCGGGTACTGCGCGCGGCCGAGGAGTTGGGCTACCGCGTCGACACCGCCGCGCAGTTGCTACGCCGGGCCCGCAGCCGCCAACTGGGGGTGCTGTTCACGATGGCGCACCCGATGGAGACCGACCTGGTGGGCGCGCTGTACGCGGCGGCCGCCCTGCAGGAGTACAGCGTGGTGCTGAGCGCCCTGATGGCCACGCGCACCGAACGCCGGGCCATCGACGACCTCGTGGGGTTGCGCTGTGAGGCGCTGGTGCTGATCGGTCTGTCGGCCCAGGCCCCCGAGGATCTGGCTCGGGTGGCGTCCCGGGTACCGGTGGTGGAGATCGGGCAGCGCAGCGGAGCGGTCGACACCGACAGCATCCGAACCGACGACGCGGCCGGGACCCGGCTGGCCGTGGATCACCTGGTCTCGTTGGGACACCGGGACATCGTGCACGTGGACGGCGGCGAATCGCCCGGGGCGCCCGAGCGCCGTGACGGTTACCTGACGGCCATGCGCGACCACGGTCTGGGCGAGTGGGCCGAGGTACTGCCCGGTGTCTATGGTGAGGCCGCCGGGGCCCGGGCCGCGAACACCCTTTTGGCCCGAAACCGGTTGCCCACCGCCGTGGTCGCCTGCAACGACCAGTGCGCGCGCGGGTTGATGGCCACGCTGGTGCGAGCCGGACACTCCGTTCCCGGTGAGGTGTCGGTGGTGGGCTACGACGACAGTCGTGTCGCGGGGTTGCCGTTCCTGGGTCTGACCTCGGTCCGCCAGGACGTGGAACGGATGGCGGAACTGGCGGTGGACGCGGCGGTCGCGCGGTTGGACGAGGGGCGTACCGACAGCGCCCATGTGGTGTTGGCGCCCACGCTGACCATGCGGGAGAGCACCGCTCCCCCATGCCGTTGAGTCCACGCGGTCCCGGCGCGAGACAGATCACGTGCCGCACGGTTGATGTGGGCCCCTCAGACCTGACACCCTGGATTTAGCACGTGCCAAACCCGTGTCGCCCCGACCCTGGCGGCAGGCACGTTCTCTCGGCCGCCACAGGCCTTCGTGCCCCTCGGCGCACACTCCACGACCCGTCGCTCGACCACCTCTGAGCAAGAGGGAGGCACTGTCATGCCTTTGGCCCTGCTCGCCCTGGCCCTCGGGGCCTTCGCCATCGGAACCACCGAGTTCGTCATCATGGGCCTGCTGCCCGAGGTCGCCGCCGACCTCGGTGTGCCCATCCCCACCGCGGGGCACCTCATCTCCGCCTACGCCTTGGGCGTGGTGGTGGGCGCGCCGCTGCTCACCGCGTTGAGCACGCGGCTGCCGCGCAAGACCGCGCTGCTGTTGTTCATGGGCGTGTTCCTGCTGGGCAACCTGCTCACCGTGTTCGCGCCCTCGCACGAGACCGTGTTGGTCTCCCGCTTCCTGGCCGGCGTTCCGCACGGTGCCTACCTGGGTGTGGCCGCGCTGGTGGCGGCTCACCTGGCCGGTCCCGGCCGGCAGGCCACCGCGGTCGCGCGAGTGATGCTCGGACTGACCATCGCCAACATCGTCGGGGTGCCCGCCGGCACCCTGCTGGGACAGCTCACCGGCTGGCGCACCGCCTTCCTCGTGGTGGCGGTCATCGCCGGCCTGACCGTTCTCGGTGTGGCCCGCTGGGTGCCGCACGTGCCGATCGGCCGCAGCGGTGGCCTGCGCGGGGAGTTCTCCGCCCTGGCCCGGCCACAGGTGGTCCTCGGCCTGCTCACCGCGGTGTTCGGGTTCGCCGGGGTCTTCGCGGTCTACAGCTACATCTCCCCGATGATGACCGAGTTGGCGGGCATGCCCACCTCCGGTGTGCCGATCGTGCTGGCCCTGTTCGGGGTGGGCATGACCTTGGGTTCGCTCCTGGTGGGCCCATTGGCCGACCGCTGGCTGCGCCCCACCATCTACGGTTCCCTCGCGAGCCTGGCGGCCGTGTTGGCGTTGTTCACCGTGGCCGTGCACAACCCCTGGACCGCCGCGATCGGCGTGGTCGTCCTGGGGGCCGTCGGCTTCGGGGTGACCGCCCCGTTGCAGGTTCTGGTGATGAGTCGGGCGGGCACCGCGCCCAGTCTGGCCTCGGCCTCCAACCACTCCGCGTTCAACCTGGCCAACGCCGGTGGCGCCTGGGTCGGGGGCGTGGGCATCGCGATGGGTCTGGGCTACGCCTCCCCCGCGGCGATCGGCGCGGTGCTGGCCGTGGCCGGCCTGGGCATCGCGGTGACGGCGGGGTTGTTGGACCGCTCCTCCGAGCCCGAGCAGGAGGCCGTCGGCGAACCCGCCCTCGGCCACTGACACCCCCGGCGCAAGCGCCCGTGTCCCGCTTCGGGGCGCGGGCGCTTCGCTGTCGGTAACCGGTTTCCCCGAGGGGTTGACTTCCTCCTTTGTTAACGCCAACAATGTTGGCCAGGTCACAGCAGCCCCCTCATGGCCTCGTCCCTCACGTGGCGTAAGGGGTTCATTCAGTGAGCGCAGCCGAGAAGGGACCTCTCCTTGGCCACGAATGTTAACGCCAACAATCCGGGTTCCGCCGAACCTCCCCCCGACCCCGTGGTGGTCGGTATCGACTTCGGGACCCTCTCCGGACGCGCAGTCGTGGTCCGGGTCCGCGACGGCGCGGAACTCGGCACCGCCGAACGCGCCTACCTCCACGGGGTCATCTCCGACCGGCTGCCCGGCCACGAGGAGCCCCTCGAACCGGAGACCGCCCTGCAACACCCCGAGGACTACCGAAGGGTCCTGAGCGAAGCCGTTCCCGCCGCTCTGCACGCGTCCGGGATCACCCCGGATCGGGTCATCGGTGTCGGTGTCGACTTCACCTCCTGCACGGTCCTGCCCACCACCGCCGACGGAACCCCCCTGTGCGAGGCCCCCGACCTCGCCGGGCGCCCCCACGCCTGGCCCAAGCTGTGGCGCCACCACTCGGCCCAACCCGAGGCCGACGAGATCAACGCCTTGGCCGCCGAACGCGGCGAACCCTGGCTGGGCCGCTACGGCGGGCGGATCTCCTCCGAATGGCAGTTCGCCAAGGCCCTTCAGGTACTGCGCGACGACCCCGAGGTCTACCGGCGCGCCGACCGCTGGATCGAGGCGACCGACTGGATCGTGTGGCGACTGTGCGGACACGAGACCCGCAACGTGGCCACAGCCGGGTACAAGGGGATCCACCAGGACGGCGCCTGGCCCACCAAGGACTTCCTGGCCGCGTTGGACCCCCGCTTCGCCGACTTCGCCGCCGAAAAGCTCGACCACCCGTTGTCCCAGCTGGGCGAACGGGCCGGTGGCCTCACCGCCGAGGCCGCCGCCTGGACCGGCCTGTTCGAGGGCACCCCCGTGGCCGTCGGCAACATCGACGCCCACGTCACCGCGGCCGCCGCGCAGACCACGGCGCCCGGTCGGATGCTCGCCATCATGGGTACCAGCACCTGCCACGTGATGAACTCCGAGGTCCTGGCCGAGGTGCCGGGGATGTGCGGCATGGCCCTGGGCGGCATCACCCCGGGCATGTGGGGCTACGAAGCCGGGCAGAGCGGCGTGGGCGACATCTTCGGTTGGTTCGTCGACACCCACGTGCCCCCGGCCTACCACCAGGAGGCCGCCGAACGCGGGGTGTCCGTCCACGACCTGTTGTCGGCCAAGGCGGCCGACGCCCCGGTGGGCGCGCACGGTCTGGTGGCCCTGGACTGGCACAGCGGCAACCGGTCGGTCCTGGTCGATCACTCCCTGACCGGCGTGCTGGTGGGCATGACACTGGCCACCCGCCCCGAGGAGGTGTACCGGGCCCTGGTGGAGGCCACCGCCTTCGGCACCCGCACCATCATCGAGGCCTTCACCACCGCGGGGGTGCCGGTCCACGACCTCACCATCGGCGGCGGCATGGTCCGCAACCCCTTCGTCCTTCAGGTCTACGCCGACGTGCTGAACCGGCCCCTGCGGGTGGTGGACACCGAGCACAGCTGCGCCGTGGGGTCGGCCATCCACGCCGCCGTCGCCGCCGGGGCCCACCCCGACGTCCACACCGCCTCCGCCGCCATGGGCCGGGTCCGCCCCGACACCGTCGACCCCGATCCGCGCCGGGCCGCGGCCTACGACGCCCTGTTCGAGGTCTACACCGAACTGCACGACCACTTCGGGCGCGGCGGCACCGACAGCCTGCACCGGTTGCGGGCCCTGCGACAGGACGCGCTCACCTCCGACGACGCCACCCAGGGAGTGCGATGACCTCCATCGACGACATCCAAGGCCTGCTGACGCGCCACCGCGCCGAGGTGGAACACGTGCGTGAACACGTGTGCGGGCTGCACGCCGAACTGACCCGGTGGGACCTGGTCACCTGGACCAGCGGCAACATCTCGGCCCGGGTGCCCCACACCGACCTGATGGTGATCAAACCCAGCGGGGTGTCCTACGACGACCTCACCCCCCAGGACATGGTCGTGTGCGACCTGCACGGCGCCCTGGTCGAGGGCCGGCACAAACCCTCCAGCGACACCGACGCCCACGCCCACGTCTACCGGGCCCGCCCCGACGTCGGCGGGGTCGTGCACACCCACAGCCCCTACGCCACGGCCTGGGCCGCCCGCGGGGAGCCCGTGCCCTGCGCCATCACCGCGATGGCCGACGAGTTCGGCGGCGACATCCCGGTAGGCCCCTTCGCGCGCATCGGTGACGACTCCATCGGACGCGGCGTCGTCCGCACCCTGGAGGGTCACCGTTCCCCCGCCGTCCTCATGCGCGGCCACGGGGTCTTCACCATCGGCGCCACCGCCAACGCCGCCGTCAAGGCCGCGGTGATGTGCGAGGACGTGGCGCGCACCGTCCACCTCGCCCGCCAGGGCGGCCCCGTCGAACGCCTACCCCAAGAGGACGTCGACGCCCTCTACCACCGCTACCAGAACGCCTACGGACAGTGAGGAAGCGACGTGCCCCTACCCACACCCCCCGCGACCGACAACCCGGCGGTGCGCGCCCACCGGCCCCGTGTCGGGTTGCTCGGCATCATGCAGCCGCTCTACGACGACATGATCCCGGGGATCACCGAGCACCAGGCCGCCTACGCCGGCCGGGTCGCCGATCGCCTGTCCGACGTCGCCGAGTGGACGGTCGCTCCACCCGTCCGTGGTCGTGAGGACGCCGAACGCGCCCTGCGTTCCTTCGAGGCCGAGGGGCTCGACGGCGTCCTGGTCGTCATGCTCACCTACGGCCCCTCGCTGCGCGTCACCCGGGCCCTGTCCGGGTTGCGGCTGCCGGTCGCCCTGGCCAACATCCAGCCCGACCCCGCCGTCAGCGCCGCCTGGGACATGGACGACATGACCTACAACCAGGGCATCCACGGGGCACAGGACACCGCCAACGCGATGGTCCGGGCCGGGGTCGACTTCGAGGTCATCACCGGTGAGTGGCAGAGCCCGGACTTCGCGGAGCGGGTGGACCGCTGGGCTCGGGCGGCCCACACCGTCAGCGCGCTGCGCCGGTTGCGGGTGGGCGTGTTCGGCTACCCCATGAACGGCATGGGCGACGCCCGCGTGGACGAGTCCGCGCTGTTGCGCAAGCTCGGACCGGAGGTGCACGTGATCGCGCCCGGCGCCCTGCACCGCGCCATGGCCGACCTGCCCGAACAGGCGGTGCGCGACCTCATCTCCTGGGAGGACGGGGTGTTCGACGTGGACACCCGGTTGTCCAAGGAGGAACGCGAGGACCACGTCCGTATGCAGTTGGGCATCGAACGACTCCTGGAGGAGTCGGAGTGCGGCGCCTACTCCACCCACTTCGACGCCATCGGTGAGGACGGGCGTTTCGCCCGGCTGCCCATGGCCGCCGCCTCCACCCTGATGGCCCAGGGGTACGGCTTCGCCGGAGAGGGGGACGTCCTGGCGGCCTCGATCGTCTACGCCGGGCACCGGCTCGCCGGGGACGGTCACTTCACCGAGATGTACGCGATGGACTTTCCCAGCGACTCCATCCTGATGAGCCACATGGGCGAGGGCAACTGGCGGCTGGCCCGCGAGGACGAACCGGTACGGCTGATCAAACGCCCGCTGGGCATCGGAGGTCTGGACGACCCGCCCACCCTGGTGTTCCGCTACCGCCCGGGGCCGGCGACACTGGCGTCCCTGGTCTCCCTGGGCGGGGAACGGTTCCGTCTGGTGGTGGCCGAGGGCGAGGTCCTGGACTCCCCCGAACTGCCCGCCCTGGAGATGCCCTACGGGCAGTTCCGTCCCGCCTCGGGCGTGCGGAGCTGCATGGACGCCTGGCTGCGCGCCGGTGGCACCCACCACATGGTCATGAACTCCGGTCACATCGCCCAGGACTGGCGTGTCCTGTGCGAGCTGGCCGGTATCGAGTACGTCCCGGTCTGAGCGGCCGGCCAGGCGCCCCCCGGCGCCCGCACCCCCTGGGGAGGGCTCCCACCGGGAGCCCTCCCACCCCCGGCGCGATCACCGACGCCAGAACCCTGGCCGACGAGGACCCCTACGCCGCCAACACCATGCACGCCCCCGACCGGGTCGTCCCTCGACCGGCCGAGGACGTGCACCTGTCCGAGGGCACGCTCACCGCGGTCCTGCCGCCCGTGTCCTGGTCCGTCATCACCCTGCCCCCGGTCAGGGTCGACCCACCCCAACCGAGTACGGAAGAAGGCCCCGATGCCCCGACCATCACTCCTGTCCGTCGCCGCCTCCCTCTCCGGCGTCGCACTGCTACTGACCGCCTGCAACGGTGTGGGCGACGCCGCCCGCCCCGACGGTGAGAACGGCGTCATCGGCATCGCCATGCCCACCCAATCCTCCGAACGCTGGATCGACGACGGCGACAACATGGTCGCCGAGTTCGAGGACCGCGGCTACGGAACCGACCTGCAGTACGCCGAGGACATCGTCGAGGACCAGGTCGCCCAGATCGAGAACATGATCACCCGAGGCGTGGACGCCCTGGTCATCGCCTCCATCGATGGTGAGGCCCTGGGCGACGTCCTCGACATGGCCGCCGACGGCGACATCCCGGTGATCGCCTACGACCGGCTCATCATGGGCAGCGAGCACGTCGACTACTACGCCACCTTCGACAACTTCGAGGTCGGCGTCCTCCAGGGGCAGTACATCGTCGACACCCTGGACCTGGAGAACGAGGACGGCCCGTTCAACATCGAGCTGTTCGGCGGCTCCCCCGACGACAACAACGCCTACTTCTTCAACGACGGCGCGATGTCGGTCCTGCAACCCCACATCGACGACGGCACGCTGGAGGTCCTGAGCGGCCAGACCTCCATGGAGCAGATCGCCACCACCCGCTGGGACGGTTCCATCGCCCAGTCCCGCATGGACAACCTGCTCAGCGCCAACTACTCCGACGAGGAGGTGCACGCGGTCCTGTCGCCCTTCGACGGCATCAGCCTGGGGGTGATCGAGTCCCTGCGCGCGGTGGGCTACGGCACCGAGGAGCAACCGCTTCCCGTCATCACGGGTCAGGACGCCGACCTGTCGTCGGTGCGCTCCATCGTCGCCGGGGAGCAGACCCAGACGGTCTTCAAGGACACCCGCGCCCTGGCCTCCCAGACCGTGGACATGACCGAGGCCCTTCTCAACGACGAGGAGGTGCCGGTCAACGACACCGAGTCCTACGACAACGGGGTCCAGGTCGTTCCGTCCTTCCTGCTGGAACCGGTCTCGGTGGACCTGGACAACTACCACGAGGTCCTGGTCGAGGGCGGCTACTACGAGGAGTCCGAGCTCGAATGAGCACCGCTTACACCATTCCCGACTCCCCGGGGCCCCTGCTGCGGATGAGCGACATCCGCAAGGAGTTCCCCGGGGTACGGGCCCTGGACGGGGTCTCCCTGGAGGTGGCCCCCGGCAGCGTCCACGCGCTGATGGGTGAGAACGGGGCGGGCAAGTCCACGTTGATGAAGGTGCTCAGCGGGGTGCACCCGGCCGGTTCCTACACCGGGTCGGTGGAGATCGACGGCGAGCAGCGGGCGTTCTCCGACGTGGTCGCCGCCGAACGCGCCGGGATCGCCATCATCCATCAGGAACTGGCGCTGATCCCCCAACTCTCCATCAGCGAGAACGTCCTGTTGGGCCATGAGGAGACCCGGTTCGGCGTCATCGACTGGGGCGCCACCCACGCCCGCGCCCGTGAACTGCTGTTGCGCGTGGGCCTGGACGAGAACCCCGCCCTGCCCGTCTCCGCGCTGAGCATCGGTGCCCAACAGTTGGTGGAGATCGCCAAGGCCCTGGCCAAACGGGTGCGGCTGCTGGTGCTGGACGAGCCGACCTCCGCGCTCAACGAGGCCGAGAGCGACCGCCTGCTGGAGCTGCTGTCGGACCTGCGCGAGCAGGGCGTGGCCTGCGTGCTGATCTCGCACAAGCTCGGTGAGGTGATGCGGGTCAGCGACGAGGTCACCATCCTGCGCGATGGCCGCACCGTGGAGACCCTGACGGTGGAACGCGACGCCCAGGGGCGGCCATCGGTCGACGAGGACCGTGTCATCCGCGGCATGGTCGGCCGCGACCTGGACCAGCGCTACCCACCGGCTGAGGGCGCCGTCGGCCCGGTCCGCTTCGAGGTGCGCGACTGGACCGTGGACCACCCCACCCAGGCCGGACGGCGCATCGTGGACGGGGCGGACCTCGACATCGGGACCGGTGAGGTCGTGGGACTGGCCGGACTGATGGGAGCCGGGCGCACCGAGTTCGCCATGAACCTGTTCGGGCGCTCCTATGGCCGCTACGTCCGAGGTTCCCTGCTGCGGGACGGCGAGGAACTGCGCATGGGCGACGTCGCCGACGCGATCGCCGCGGGGGTCGCCTACGTGCCCGAGGACCGCAAGTCCCTGGGTCTGGTCCTGGACGACGACATCCGGCACAACACCACCATGGCCGCGCTCGGGCGGATCTCCCACCGGGGCGTCATCGACCCGGGCCTGGAGACGGTGGAGGCCCAACGGATGAGCGAACGCATGCGGGTGCGCAGCCGCGGGGTCGACCAGACGGTGCGCACCCTCAGCGGCGGCAACCAGCAAAAGGTCGTGCTGGGCAAGTGGATGTTCACCCGACCTGAACTGCTGATCCTCGACGAGCCCACCCGCGGCATCGACGTCGGGGCCAAGTACGAGATCTACCTGATCGTGCGCCGCCTGGCGGCCGAGGGGGCCTGTGTGCTGCTCATCTCCTCGGAGCTGCCGGAGCTCCTCGGCATGTGCGACCGCGTCTACGCCATGTGCGAGGGGCGTATCACCGGCGAGGTGCCCGGGGCCGACGCCGACCAGGAGACCCTGATGAGACTCATGACCCGAACCGGGGAAACGAAGTGAACCGACCGACCTCCTCACTCCCCCGCCTGCGGGAGATGCTGCGGGGACGCACCCGCCAGTACGGGATGGCCATCGCCCTGGTGGCCATCATCATCCTGTTCCAGATCCTCACCGGTGGGCTGCTGCTCACCCCGCTCAACGTCACCAACCTGATCATGCAGAACTCCTACATCCTGATCCTGGCGATCGGGATGATGCTGGTGATCATCACCGGACACATCGACCTGTCGGTCGGCTCGGTGGTGGCCTTCACCGGGGCGATGGCCGCGATCATGCTCAACTCGTGGGGTCTGCCGACCGTCGTGGTGGTACCGGCCGCGCTGCTGCTCGGCGCGCTCATCGGCGCCTGGCAGGGCTTTTGGATCGCCTACGTGGGGGTTCCGGCGTTCATCGTCACCCTGGCAGGGATGCTGGTGTTCCGCGGCGCCACGCTCGCGGTGCTGGGCGGAGAGTCCATCGCCCCGTTGCCGCAATCGCTGCGGGTGATCGCCAGCGGTTTCCTGCCCGGGCGGAGCGACGGACCACACCTTCCCACCCTCCTCCTCGGGTTGGCCGGGGCCGCCGTGATCGTGTGGATCCAGTGGCGCTCGCGGGCCCGTTCACGCGCCCGGGAGCTGCCGGTCGCTCCGGTCGCGGTCACCGCCACCGGGTCGGTGCTGGTGGTCGCCGCCATCATGGCGTTCACCTACGTGGTGGCCGAGCACAACGGGCTTCCGCTGGTGGGCGTACTGCTGATCGCGCTCATCGTGGGCTACGCGTTCGTGATGCGCTCCACCACCATGGGTCGGCGCGTGTACGCCGTGGGCGGCAGCGAGCGGGCCGCCGCGCTCTCCGGGATCCGCACCAAACGGACCACGTTCTGGGTGTTCGTGAACATGGGGGTGCTCTCGGCGCTGGCCGGGCTGGTCTTCACCGGACGTCTGAACGCCGCGACCCCCGGCGCGGGCACCATGTTCGAGCTGGACGCCATCGCGGCGGCCTTCATCGGCGGTGCCTCCGCGGCCGGTGGGGTGGGCAGCGTCGTCGGCGCGGTGATCGGTGCCCTGGTCATGGGCGTGCTCAACAACGGGATGTCGCTGATCGGGCTGGGCGTGGACTGGCAGCAGCTCATCAAGGGCCTGGTGTTGTTGCTGGCCGTGGCCTTCGACATCTACAACAAGCGCCGCGTCGGAGGCGCGGCGCCGATCATGCCGAAGTTGCGGTCGCACCGCAAACCTCCACGGGACCCATAGCATGTCGGGGTTCGTGAGCGAGGTGTGAGGAAGTGGCATGATCAGAGTTCTCCTGGCCGAGGACATGCACATGATCCGGGGGGCGTTGCGGGCGCTGATCGGCATGGAGCCCGACATCGAGGTGGTCGCGGACGTGTGCGCGGGCGGCGACGTGCTGCCCGCGGCGCTCGAACACCGTCCCGACGTCGCCGTCCTGGACGTGCAGATGCCGGGGATCGACGGGGTCGACGCGGCCGCACGCCTCCTGGACCGACTGCCCGGCTGCCGGACCCTGATCCTCACCCAGCTCGCACGCCCCGAGGTCCTACGCCGGGCTCTGGCGGCCGGAGCCTCGGGGTTCATGCTCAAGGACGCGCCTTCGGCCGATCTGGCCCAGGCGATCCGGCGGGTGGCGGCCGGGGAACGGGTCGTGGACCCCGACCTCGCGGTGGCGGCCATCGGGGCCCGGGAAAGTCCCCTGACGGAGCGTGAGGTGGAGGTCCTGCGCCTGGCCGGGGAGGGGGACGAGCTCAAGGAGATCGCCGCCCGGCTCCACCTGGCCCGGGGGACCGTGCGCAACTACCTCGGGGCGATCGTCACCAAGCTCGACGCCCGCAACCGCTTGGACGCGGTGCGCATCGCGACCGAGGCGGGCTGGCTCTGAGCTCTCGGGTCACGACCGGGCCGAGGCCGGCTCGTCCTCGGTGCGCGTCCTCTGACGCAGGGGATGGGTCACGGTGAGTCGGTAGCGGCCGCCCTCGACGGCTCCGACGTCGAGGGCGCCGCCGGCCACGGTCACCCGCGCCGTGAGGTTGGTGACGCCGCTCCCCCCGAACGACGCGACCCGCGGGCCGCCGCGGGCACCGCCGGTGTCGGGTGGGACTCCATCGTTGACCACGCTCAGACACACCTGGTCCTGGGTGGTGGTCGCCCGGATGGAGACCCGGTGGGCCTTGCTGTGCCGCAGCACGTTGGTGATGGCCTCGCGGAGCACGGTGGCCAGCAGGGTGTCGACGTGGTCGTCCAGCAGTTCGGTGTCGATGTCGAGTTCCACGTCGACGTCCGCGGCGATGAGCGTCTCACGGGCCGAGGCGGCCTCGGTGTGCAGTGAGATCTCGGGGTCCTCGTAGGGGATGGCCCGAAGGTCGGTGAGGGCGTTCCGGGCCATCCTCTCGATGTCCCGGAACTCGGTGTCGGCCCGTTCGGGGTCGCGGGCGGCGAGTTCGGCCTTGACCGTGATGGCGGCCAGACCGTAGCCGAGCAGGTCGTGGACGTCGGCCGTGATGCGCCGACGTTCCTTGGTCGCGGCGATCGCCGCGAGCGCCCGCCGTGTCTCGTGCACCTGGGCGACGAGTTTGGTGAGCAACGCCAGGCCGTAGAACATCACCGCGACGGAGACGGTGGCGACCGAGGAGACCGCGATGACGCCGACGGGATCGGGTTTGACCAACACGAGTACGAGGAACTCGGTCAGGACGATGGCGGCGCCCAGGACCCACTGACTCACCCTGTGGACCACGGTGATCAGTGCCGAGGCCACCACAAGGCTGACCAGACTGTGGACCAGGTCGAACTCTTCGTGGATCAGGGGCAGGAGCGCCAGCCCCATCTGTAGGGGCAGGGTCAAGGCCAGGAACCGGGGGCGCCCTCCCCCCTTTCGCGGCAGCAGGTGATGGACGTACAGGCCCACGACGGCCAACGCGATGGCGCAGCCGATGATGGTGTCCGGGGCGGGGTCGACCACCGTGAAGGCCACGGCTCCGGCCATCCAGATGGCCAGTCCGCTGAGGATGATCGGCAGGGCGAGCCTGGGCGTCATGTCGGCGCGGGGCACGTCCCGCGGTGAGGTCGTGGGGATGCGTCGGACCTGTTCGCCCGCCCGACGGGTCACGTCGAGGATCTCCCGGGGGTTTCTCCGCGCGACCAGGCCGACCACCTTCGACAAGGCCGTGCCGAGGACGGTGTCCAGGTCACGGGAGATCCGTTCGCGTTCGGCCGCCACCGACTCCGCGGCCAGTTCCCTGCGAGCCGCGTGCAACTCGACGTACAGGTCGTTGAGTCGGGTCAGGCCGAAGATGATCAACCCCAGGATCAGGGTGTTCCCGGCGGCGCTCACACCCACGTAGAAGTCGGTGTACGAGAGCGCTCCCGCCGCGACGGCCACGGCCCCGAAGAGGAACCAGCGCACGCGCCCCGGGACGAGCAGCAACACGGAGGCGGCCAGGAAGGCCTTCGGCTCGCTCCAGGGGAACAACACCGCCTGGGCCGCGAGGGTCCACAGACCGCGCATCCGTTTGGTCTGCGGCAGGCAGTGCACGAACTGGAGCGCGAGCGTCAGCAGGGTCGCCACGGTCGGCTGGCCGAGGAAGGAGGGCAGGGCCAGGCCCAGGAGCGTGATGCTGAGGATCGCCACGGAGGGTCACTTTATCGCCCTGGGCCAACGTTGCCCCATTTCGCACTATTGCTCCCATTCGTGCAATACGCATGCTCGATCGGTGCGCCTGACACTGGGCACCACTCCGCGAAAACGGAATTCTCTTCACCGCGCCACGGAGACCCGCTTTTCCGGTCGATTCCGGCATACCGAGCGAACCCGTGCGCGCGTCCATGAACGAGAGAGCGGGGTTTTCGGGTGAGTACGGAACAGGTGCCGAACGTCGGCGCTTCGGAGCACGGCCGCATCGGTCCTCCCGGGGCGGAACCGGCCGGAAAGCCCCCATGGGCCGTACGCCTGTCCGGGGTGAGCAAGGTCCACGGCCAGGGCACCGGCGCCGTGCACGCCCTGCGCGACGTCTCGATCGACCTGCCCGTCGGTGGGTTCACCGCCGTGATGGGCCCCTCCGGCTCGGGCAAGAGCACCTTCCTGCACTGCGCGGCCGGGCTCGACACCCCCAGCTCCGGAACCGTCCACCTCGGGGACGTGGAACTGTCCGGCCTGTCCGAGGACAAGCTCGCCGAACTGCGCCGCGAGCGCGCCGGCTTCGTGTTCCAGGCCTTCAACCTCCTGTCCTCCCTGGACGTCCTGGGCAACATCACCCTGCCGCTGCGCCTGGCCGGCAAACGCGCCGACGCCGACTGGCTGCGCGAGGTGGTCGATCGGGTGGGCCTGACCGACCGGGTCGACCACCGCCCCGCCCAGCTGTCCGGCGGCCAACAGCAACGCGTCGCGCTCGCCCGGGCGCTGGTGGCCCGACCCGAGGTCGTGTTCGCCGACGAACCGACCGGGGCACTGGACAGCCGTACCGCCACGGACGTGCTGACCCTGCTGCGCCGCGTGGTCGACCAGACGCACCAGACCGTCGTCATGGTCACCCACGACCCGGTGGCCGCCTCCTACGCCGACGTCGTCCTGTTCCTGGTCGACGGACGAATCGTGGACATCCTTCCCCACCCGACCGTCGACACCATCACCCGACGCATGGCGTCGGCCGAGGAGAGCTGATGTTCGGGCTCGCACTCGCCACGCTGCGCGGCCGCGTCGTCGGCTTCGCCGCCTCCTTCCTCATCCTCTTCGCCGCCTCGGCCCTGGCGACCGCCTGCGGCATCCTGTTGGAGACCGGCGTCCGCGGCGACCAGGAACCCGAGCGCTACGCCGCGGCCCCGGTCGTGGTGGCCGGCGCCGACGCGCTGCGCCCCTCCGGGGCCGAGGACGCCTTCGAACTGTCCGAGCGGGCCCGGGTCGACGACGAGACCGTGGAGCGGGTCCAAGCCCTGCCGGGCGTCTCGGACGTCGAATGGCTGGACTCGGGTATCGCGCTCGGGGTGCACGGCGACGCAGACCCCGAGGAACTGGGCGAGCGGGTCGCCGAGGTTCTGCCCCCGAACACGCTGCGCGCCTACACCGGGGACGACCGCGCCATCGCGGAGTTCCCCGAGCAGGAGCAGGCCCGCAACATGGTCCTGGCCCTGGCCGGCAGCGCCGGCGGCACCGCCCAGCTCATCTCGATCTTCGTGGTGGCGAGCACCTTCGGTCTCCTGATCCAGCAACGGCACCGGGAGTTGGCGCTCCTGCGGGCCGTCGGCGCCACACCCCGGCAGGTACGCTCTCTGCTCCTCGGCGAGATCCTGGTGGCCGCCACCATCGCCGGCGCCCTCGGGGTGGCCCCCGGCGTCGCCCTCGCGCACCGGCTGCACGATCAACTCACCGCGAACGGCTTCCTTCCGCCCGGCTTCTCCCTGACGGTGGGCCCGATCCCGATGGTCGCGGCCGTCCTCCTCGGGGTCGGCGTCGCCCTGCTCGCGAGCTGGACGGCCTCCCGTCGGGCGACCCTCATTCGGCCGGTCGAGGCACTGGGCGAGGCCGCCGTGGAACGTCCCGAGCTCGGACGCGGACGCATCATCGCCGGAACGCTCGTGGCCGGCTTCGGCCTGGTCCCCCTGGTCATGATCGGCCAGATGGGCGGGCAGGCCGCCGCCTCGGCGCCCGCGGCCTCCTCGCTGATCCTGGTGATCGCGGCCGCGCTGTTCGGTCCCCTCATCGTCCGGTGGGCCTACCGGTCGGTCGGCTGGATCCCGGCCCGGATATCCCCCGTATCCGGGTACCTGGCCGCCGCGGCCACCCGAACGAACACCCGACGTCGCGCCGGCGCGGTCGCGCCGCTGATGCTGTTGGTGACCTTCGCCGGCACCACGATCCTCGTGGAGACCACGCAGTCGCACGCGGCGGAGGAACAGGTGAGCGCGGGCACCCTCGCCGAACACGTGCTGCTCCCCCCGGAAGGGGACGCCGGGTTGGACCCCGCCGTCGCCGAGCAGGCTCGGGGCCTTTCGGGCGACCCCGCGGTGACCGAGGTCGTGCGCACCCAGGTGCTGTCCAACGCCTCCTCACCGATGCCCTCGGGGGTCTCGGACTCCCCGATGGTGCCGGCGGAGATGGCCGCGGAGATCCCGGAGTCGCCGATGGTGCTGCTTCCTCTCCCCGCGCAGGGCGTCACCGTCGAAGGGCTGGACCGCAATCTCGATCTCGGTGTGCGCTCCGGGTCCCTGGCGGACCTGAGCGGGGACACCGTGGCGTTGAGCGAACTCACCGCCGACTCCGGAGACCTGGGTGTCGGCGACATGATGCCCCTGTGGATGGGCGACGGCACCGAGGTGGAGCTGGAGGTGGTGGCCACCTACGACCGTGGCCTGGGCTTCGGCGAGGTGATGTTGCCGTTCGACCTGGCCCGTGAGCACACCACGGGGCAGATGGCGCACCAGGTGCTCCTCAGCGGGCCCGAGACGGCGTCGGTGCGGGACCTGGCCGACTCCTCGGCCGGTGCGGTCGTCAGTGACCGGCAGGAGAGTCTGACCGCCCAGCGGTCGGAACGCGAGCTCAACGCCTGGGTCAACTACCTGCTGCTCGGTGTGATCAGCGCCTACATTGCGATCGCGGTGGTCAACACCCTGGTCATGGCGACAGGTGAGCGTCTCCGCGAGTTCGCGCTGCTGCGGGTGGTGGGCACCACCCGACGCCAACTGCTCGCCATGCTGCGGTGGGAAGCGCTCTTCATCGGTGGCCTGGCCCTCGTGGTGGGCGGTATCGGCGTGCTGATCGCGATCGTGCCGTTCAGCGCGATCATGGCCGGAACCCTGATCCCTCACGTACCGCCGCTCGTGGGCCTGGGGATCATGGCGTTCACGCTCCTGGTGACCTTGGCCGCCATGCTCGTTCCGGCGCGCATCGCGCTGCGCACACCGCCGACCGAGGCCCTCACCGGGCCCAGGTGAGCCCGCCGCGCGCGACCTCTCCGTGCTCCCCCTCACCCTCCGGTCCATGACCGGACCCGATACCAGGGGCGCCCCGCCCCACTTTCCGTCCCGGGGCGCCCCGCCCCTCATCCCCCGATGACGGAACCCTTCCATCCATGTCACAGGAGAGACCATGACCGCACCACAACCCCCCGAGCGGTTGCCCGCCTGGCGGGCCTTCATCAAGCGCCGTCCGCTGCTGAGCTTCTTCACCCTGTGCATCACCCTGAGCTGGGTCGCCTGGGTCCCCTACATCGTCGGCAACCACGGGCTGGGGATCGAGGACATCGGGGGCACCGACATGATGACGGGCCAGCTTCTGTTGATGCTGCCCGGCGCCTACCTCGGGCCGATCTTCTCCGCCTTCCTCGTCACAGCCGTGGCCGATGGACGGGAGGGGGTCCGCAAGTGGGTGGGCCGTCTGTTCAGGTGGCGGGTCGGTCTGCGCTGGTACGCGCTGGCCCTGCTCGGCGTCCCGGCCGCACTGATCGTGTGCAGCCTCGTGTTCTCCGGCGGAAGCATCCAGGCGCCGCCGAGCATGCTGTTCGTCATGTTCCTGCCCGGCCTGATCCTGCAGTTCCTGACGACCGGTATCGCCGAGGAGCCGGGCTGGCGTGACTTCGCCCTGCCCCGTATGCAGCCCATGTTCGGTCCACTGCCGGGCACCGTCATCCTCGGTCTGATCTGGGGTGTGTGGCACCTTCCGCTGTTCCTCACCCAGTGGGCCGGCTACCCGGAGGAGGTCACCTGGCTCTCCCCATTGGAGTTCACGGTCTCCTGCGTGGCCATCAGCATCGTGATGACCTGGGTGTTCAACCGCACCGGCGAGAGCCTGCCGGTCGCCATCCTGCTGCACGCCGGCGTCAACAACTTCATGTCGATGGCCTACGGCCCCATGTTCCCCTCGATCGACGCCCGCGACACGGCCGCCCACGTCATGCTCCTGGCCTTCGGTGTGGCCTCCATCGTTCTTCTCATCACCACCAAGGGCAGGCTCGGGTACGTGCCCGCGGTCCAGGACCCGGCTCCGCATGATCCGGCCTCGTCCCAGGGCGACCGGAAGCCCGGGGAGAATGTCCAGGCCTGACGACCTCGATCCCGAAAGAACCCGAGTAGGACCTCTTTGATCTTCAGCGACACGGCCTCCCGCCCCGCCCCCGGATGTTCACGGGCGGGGCGGTCGCCCTTTCTCCTCCCGTCCATCGCCGGCGTGGTCATCGCCCTCACCACCGGTTGCGGCGCCACCATGCCCGCGACCGCCCCCGCTCCCCCGGTCACCGGTCCCGCCGCCGACGGTGAACCGACCGAGGCGGACGTCAACGCCTGGCTCGACGGGCTCGTGCCCGCCGCGTTGGAGACGGAGGGCATCGCCGGCGCCGCCGTGAGCGTGGTGCACGACGGCGAGATCCTCACCAGCCGCGGTTATGGCAACTCCGACACCGGGGTGGGCTACGAGTACGAGGAGACGGCGGCCGGCGACATCGTGACCACGCCGGTCGACCCCGACCTGGACCTCTTCCGGGCGGGATCGGTCACCAAACCCTTCACCGCCACCGCGGTGATGCGGCTGGTCGAGGCCGGTGAGCTCGACCTGGACACCGACGTGAACGAGTACGTCGACTTCACCCTGAACACCTCCTTCGACGAGCCCGTCACCCTGCGCCACCTGCTCACGCACACGGCCGGGTACGAGGAGGTCATCGCGGCCCTGGTCCTGCCCGACGGGACCGAACCGGACCTGCGCGCCGCCGTCGCCGACGCTCCTCCCGAACAGGTCTACGAGCCCGGGACCGTCCCCGCCTACTCCAACTACGGGTACGCCCTGGCCGGATACGTGGTCGAACGGACCAGCGGTGTGTCCTACGAGGAGTACGTCGACGAGAACGTGCTCGCCCCACTGGGAATGGACTCCTCCACCACCAGGCAACCGCTCCCCGACGACCCGTCGTTATCGCTCTCCCACGGCTACGCGACCGACGACGGCAGACCCCAGGACTTCGAGATCGTGGCGGGTGCGCCCGCCGGCTCGCTGTCCACCACGGCCACCGACATGGCCCGCTTCATGCTCGCCCACCTGGACGCGGGCGGCGAGGACGGGCCCTCCGTGCTGTCACCGGAGACCCTCGACCTCATGCACGCCCCGGCCCTGGACGAGGACACGTTGGGAGGCCTGGCCGAGGGTCCCCGGATGACGCTGGGCTTCTTCGAGGAGGATCGAAACGGGCACCGGATCATCGGCCATGGTGGGGACACGTCCTTCTTCCACACCCACATGCAGATCTACCCGGAGGACGACACCGGGATCTTCATCAGCCTCAACAGCGGCGGGCACGAGAAGACCTCCACTCTGCAACTGCGCGAGGCCGTCATGTTCGGCTTCGCCGACCGCTACTTCCCCGAGCAGGAACAGGAGGAGCCTCTACCGGCCGGCGGCGAGGTCTCCGAGGGCCCGGAGAGGCGCGCCCACGCGGTGGCGGGTTCCTACAACGGTTCGCGGTCGACGCCCAGCACCTTCCTGAAGGCCCTCGACGTGTTCCGGGAGACCGAGGTGACGGTTCGCATGGACCTGAGCATCCTCGTCTCCCCCGGCCCCGAGACCGGGCGTCCCACCGCCTACGAGGAGATCGAACCCTGGGTATGGCGCGAGGTCGAAGGACAGCGGATCCTGACCGCCCGGGTGGCACAGGGCGAGGTCGAGGCCCTCGGCCACGGCCCGGCCGGCGCTCTGCTGCCCGTCGAACCGCAGCGGTCGGCGACGATAGCCCTGCCGGTGTTGTTCCTCTCCGTGGGAGTACTGGTCCTGGCCCTGCTGTCCTGGTCGATCGGCGCGCTGACACGGTGGCACCTGTCCCTGCCCGGGCGGGACCGAACCGGACGCCTGGCGCGTGCGGCCACACGGGTCGCGGTGGGTGCGACGATGGCCGCCTGCGCCGGCTGGGTCCTGGCCATCATGACGATCATGGACCTGCGGGACGTCTCCCCGCTGACGTTGAGGGCGATCCAGGTCGCTCAAGCGGTGGGCGTGCTCGGCGTCGTCCCCGCCGCGATGGTGGTCCTGGCCGATGTGCGTCGCCGGGCCGGGTGGCTCCGGTGCGCGGGCGGGGTGCTGGTCCTGGCCGCGCTGGCGGGCTGTGCCTGGTTCGCCGTGTCCTTCAACCTGCTCGTCCCCGACATCTCCTACTGAGTCCGCCACCTTGAAGCGCTGTCCACGGGAGCCTCTCCCGTGGACAGCGCTTTCTCAGGACAGCGCTTTCTCAGGCCGTGGGCAGGCGCCACGCGGTGATGCCGCGCGGTGCCAGGACGTGGGTCCCCGCGCCGGACGTGGTGACCCCCGTCAACGGGGCGCCCGACAGGCCGCGGAGTTCGACGGGTTCGTCGGTGCGATTGGTCAGGAAGCGGTACTCGGCGTCATCGTCGGCACGCACGGTCAGCTCCACCCGGCCGCGCAACCCCTCGGGGAGTTCGCCGTCGATCCCGGCGTCGGCCAACAGGCGGCCGAGCAGGGCGACTCGGTGGGCCTCGTCCAAACGGGTCGAGACGTAGGCGGCGCCACCACCGCCGGGCAGCGCGCGACGGGTCAACGCCGCTCCTCCCGCCAGGGGACCGTCGGCGTAACGGGCCAGGACCTCGGTCTCGGCCGAGGTGACGGTGATCCGGTCCGACCACACCGTTCCCGAGGAACCGTCGTCCAGGCCCACGCTCGCGCCCTCGGGCAGGGGCGCGAACTCCTCGATCCGAAGACCCAGCAGGTCGCGCAACGGCCCCGGATAGCCGCCCAGGTGGACGTGATCGTTCTCGTCGACGATCCCGGAGAAGTAGGTGGTGACCAGGTGCCTACCGCCCAAGGCGTACTCCTTCAGGCGTTCGGCGGTGGCCTCGGGCAGCACGTGCAGCAGGGGCGCGACCACCAGGTCGTAGGCCTCCCAGTCGGCGTCGGTGGGCAGCACGTCCACACGCACGCCCACCTCAAGGAAAGCGGTGTACCAGTCCAGGGCCTCGCGGTGCACGTCCAACAGCGAACTGGGCAGCGAGTCGCGGCTCACCGCCCACCTGGACTCCCAGTCGAAGACGATGGCGGCCCGAGCTGGCAGCCGCCGCGATCCGGCGACCTCGGCCAGGTCCTCGGCCAACACCCGCCCCAGTTCGGTCACGTCCCGAAAGACCCGGCTCTCGGCACCGGTGTGCGGCACCATCGCCGAGTGGTACTTCTCCGCACCGGCCGCCGACTGTCGCCACTGGAAGAAACACACGGCGTCGGCGCCGTGCGCCACGTGCAGCAGGGAGTCGCGTGCCATCTCACCCGGGGCCTTGGGCGGGTTGACCGAGCGCCAGTTGACCGCGCTGGTGGAGTGCTCCATCAAGTACCAGGGGCGCCCACGTGCCAGGCCGCCGGTGAGGTTGGCGCAGAAGGAGAGTTCGTCGGCGCCGCCGGGTTCGGGGCGCACGTAGTGGTCGTTGGAGACGAAGTCGACCTCGTGCGCCCAGTCGGCGTAGTTCATCTCCGAGACGTGGCCCATGACCATGAAGTTGGTGGTGATGGGGATGTCGGGAGTGATACGACGCAGGATAGCGCTTTCCGCCCGTAGGTGATCGAGCAGCGCGTCGGAGGAGAAACGCGCGAAGTCGAGCTGTTGGGTGGGGTTGACGTGCGAGGCGGCCAGCCGGGGCGGTAGGACCTGACCCCAGTCGGTGTAGCGCTGGGACCAGAAGTCGGTGGCCCAGGCGTGGTTGAGCCCGTCGACCGTGGTGTAACGCTCCCGCAGCCAGGCCCGGAAGGCGGTCGCGGCGTCCTCGGAGTAATCGTGGACGTTGTGGCAGCCCAGTTCGTTGGACACGTGCCAGGCGGCCAGGGCGGGGTGGTGACCGTAGCGTTCGGCCAGGGCGGTGGTCACCTCCAGCGCGTGGCGGCGGAACACCGGTGACGTGGGGCGCCAATGCTGGCGGGCACCGGGCCAGACGGTCTCACCGGTGCGGGTGACCGGCAGGATCTCGGGGTGAGCGGTGGCCAACCAGGCGGGCGGCGAGGCGGTGGCGGTGGCCAGATCGACGGCGACGCCGTTCTCGTGCAACCGGTCCATGATCTCGTCCAGCCAGCCGAAGTCCCAGGTGTGGGGGTCCGGTCGCAGCCGCGACCAGGAGAACACCCCGAGGGTGACGATGTTGACCCCGGCGCGGCGCATCAGACGCAGGTCCTCCTCCCACACCCGGCGGGGCCACTGTTCGGGGTTGTAGTCGGCGCCGTAGCCGAATCGGGGGCGGGCGGGCCGGTCGGGCCAACGCGGCCAGTCACGCGAACCGGCGTCGGTCATGGTGTTTCCCTTCGAAGAACATGGGTGTGGTGGGGACGGCCGGGGCCGCCCCCACCGGGGTCGTGCCCCGGTCAGTCACCGGTGTCGACGGTGAATCCCTGGTCCTCGCCGTAACGGGCCGAGACGTCCTGCCAGTCGGCCAGCCCCTCGGCGAGGGTGGTGTCGGAGACGTAGGCCTGGCCCACGGTGTCGTTGAACAGCGAGTTGGCGTGGGCCTGGTAGGGCAGGTAGGCCCAGCCCTCGCGCACATTGGCCGCGGAGTCAGCGTAGACCTGGTTGACCTGCTGGCCACCGAAGTACTCGGACTCGATCGCCAGGAACTCCTCCGATTCCAGGTCGGCGACGGTCGCCGGGAAGGCGCCCTGGTCGATTCGGGCCTGGATCCCCTCACCGGCGTTGGCGTACTCGATGAAGGCGTAGGCGAGCGCCTGGTTCTCCGCGCCCACCGGCACCGCCAGGGCGCTGCCGCCGCTCTCGGCGCTGGAGGTCTCACCCTCTTCCCAGGCGGGCGGCGGGGCCACCCTCCAGGAACCGGCCCCGTCGGGGACCCCGGACTCCAGGTTCAGCCCCATCCACGCGCCGGTGACCAGGGTGGCGACACTGCCGTCGCCCAACGCCTGGTACCACTCGTCGCTCCAGGAGGTCACCGGTAGCAACAGGTCCTCGTCGATGAGCTGCTGCCAGGTGTCCGCGTAGCGGGCGGTGCCCTCGTCGGTGAAGTCGATGGTGACCTCCTCGCCCTCCACCGAGTAGGGCTGTCCACCCGCGTGCCAGATCCCGGTGGTGGTGCTGCCGGCGTCACCGTTGTCGGCGGCGATGCGCACGTCGGGGTCGGCCTCGGTGAGTTCCCGGGCCGCTTCGACGTACTCCTCCCAGGTGGTGGGGACCTCCACGTCGAGTTCGTCGAAGACGTCCTGGTTGTAGAACAGGGCGATCGGCCCGGAGTCCATGGGCAGGGCGTGGATAGCGCCTTCCTCGCCCTGGACCGCGCCCCACGGTCCGGCCGTGTAGGACCCCTCCAGTTCCTCGGCCCCCAACGGGGCCAGGTCCACCAGGTGTCCGGCGATGGTGAACTGGCCCAGCGCGAAGTACTCGATGTGGGCGACGTCGGGCAGCCCCGACCCGGCGGACAACGCGTTCTGCAACGCGGTGTACTGCTCGTCGCCGGTACCGACGTTCTCCACGTTGACGGTGACGCCGGGGTGGGCCTCCTCGAAGTCCTCGGCGACCCGCTCCAGGGTGGGTTCCCAAGCCCAGACGGTGATCTCACCGCCCTCCTCCAAGGCGGTCGCGACGTCCTCGGCGGTGATGTCGGGGGCGGTGTCGTCACCGGAGCCACAGGCGCTCAGCGCCAGGCACAGTGCGCCGACCGCGGCGGCACGGGGTGCTCTGCTGTTCATCGGGGGGTCTCCTCGGTCGTGGTGGTGTGTTCAGCCCTTGAGGCTTCCGGCGGTCAGACCGGAACGCCAGTAGCGCTGCAGCATCAGGAAGGCGGCGATCAGCGGCACGATGGTCAACAGCGATCCGGTGATGACCAGGTGGAAGACGGGTTCGCCCCCGATGGTGGCGGCCTGGTCGTTCCAGGCGTCGAGCCCGAGCGTGAGCGGGAACCAGTCGGGGTCGCGGATCATGATCAGCGGCAGGAAGTAGTTGTTCCAGGTCGTCACCATGGTGAACAGCAGAACCGTGGCGGTTCCGGGAGCCAGCAGCGGCAACGCCACCGTGAAGAAGGTGCGGAGTTCCCCCGAGCCGTCGATGCGCGCCGCCTCCATCAGCTCCGTGGGCACCGCCTGGGCCGCGAAGACCCACATCAGGTACAGGCCGAAGGGCGAGATCAAGGAGGGGACGATGACCGACCAGGGGGTGTTGGTCAGGCCCATCTGGCTGAACATCAAGAACGTGGGCACGGCCAGGGCGGTGCCGGGCACCGCTGCCGCGCCCAGGACCACGGCGAAGACGGCGCGCCGCCCGGGGAAGTCGAACTTGGCCAGGGCGTAGCCGCCGAGCATCGCCAACAGGGTGGCTCCTCCCGCGCCCAGCACCACGTAGAGCACGGTGTTGAGCAGCCAACGCACGAACACCCCGTCGTCGTAGGTGAGCGTGGCGGCGATGTTGTCCAGCAGCGCGAAGTCGGAGCCGAACCACAGTCCGAAGCTGTCCAGCAGTGACTCCTGGCCCTTGGTGGCGTTGATGAGCAACCAGATCAGGGGCACCACGGAGTACAGCAGGGCCAGTCCGGTGATCAGGGTCAGGACGACGCTGGGGCGCCGGCGGGGCGATCCCTGCGGGCCGGGCGCGGAGCGGCGACGGGGCCGGGGCCGGGGCCGGGGTGAGCGGAGCGGGGTGGGGGTGCCCATGGTTCACGCGGCCTTTCGCATGCCGAACAGCTGGACCGCGTAGGCGATGACCATGGTCAACAGCCCCATGATGATCGCCACCGCCGCGGCGTAGTTCTGCTGTTGGCCGGAGAAGGCCAACGAGTAGGTGTAGAGGTTGGGCGTGTAGCCGGAGGTGATGGCGTTGGGCGCCAGACTCTGCAGGATGCTGGGTTCGTTGAACAGTTGGAAGCTGCCGATGATGGAGAAGATCGCCGCGATCACCAGGGCCCCGCGCAGGGCGGGGAGCTTGATCGCGGCGATCACCCGCAGCTGGCCGGCCCCGTCGACCTCGGCCGCCTCGTACAGGTTGTGCGGCACCGTGCGCAGCGCCGAGTACAGGATGAGCATGTTGTATCCGACGAACTGCCAGGTGACGATGTTGCCGATCGAGGCGAGGATAACGCCGGGGGCGAGCGGGTCGGGCAGGGTCACGCCCAGCAGGTCGTTGGCGTTGCCGACGAGCCCGAACCGGGTGCCGTACATGAAGCCCCACATCAGGGTGGCCACCACGGCGGGGACCGCGTAGGGCAGGAAGATCGAGATGCGGAAGAGGTCGCGCCCGTAGAGTCGACCGCTGTCCAGGGCCAGGGCCAGGAGCAGCGCCAGGAACAGCATGATCGGCACCTGGACGGCGAGGAAGAGCGTCACCCTGGACACCGAGTCCCAGAACACCGGATCGGTGAGGGCTCCGCGGTAGTTCTCCAGGCCCACGAACGAGGTGCCGCCGACCAATTGGTCGCGGTACACGCTCAGATAGAGCGAGTACAGGATCGGTGCCACGAAGACCAACGCGAAGACGGTCATGAACGGGGCGAGGAAACCCCACCCGGTCCAGCGTCTTCGGGGTCGGCTCCGCGCCGGTGGCCCGTCCGGTGAGGGTGCGGTGGGTGCGGTCGTCGGCGTCATGGGGGGTCCCTCGTCGTGCACTCCGTGTCGACCACGGCCAGGCCCCGGTGCTGGGGGCGGGGGGTGGGCACCAAGCGATGTTTACGCAAACATTTCGGTGTCGGGAGTGTTGCACCGGGGTCGCCCGGAGGTCAAGGGGTCGGGCGCGGGAAACCTTCGCGGTTCACACCGAGGGCGGCGCGGTGCTGGCGCGTACCACCAGCTCGGTGGGCACCAGCGAGGCCCCGGGGCCGTCCGCCTCCCCGCGCAGCCGACGCAGCGCCCCGGCCACGAGTCGGCGCCCCACCTCATGGAAGTCCTGCCGGACGGTCGTCAGCGGCGGCAGGAACGACGCCGCCTCCGCGATGTCGTCGAACCCCACCACGCTCACGTCCTCGGGAACCGACCGGCCCCGCTCGTGCATCGCCCGCAGCACACCCAACGCCATCTGGTCGTTGGCCACGAACACCGCCGTGCACTCGGGATCGGCTGCCAGATCCAGCCCCGCCCGGTAGCCGCCTTCGGCCGACCAATCGCCGTGGATCGGCTCGGGGATCGGGCACCCGCTCTCCCCCAGTCGCTCCCGCCAGGCGCGGGCCCGGTGTTCCGCGCAGAAGGACTCCCTCGGGCCGGCCAGATGATGCACCGTCCGATGTCCCAGGTCGAGCAGGTGCGAGACCGCCGAACGTGTTCCGCCCCTTTGGTCGGTGTCGACCATGCCGTACCGATCGTCGGCTTCGGAGTCGGCCACGACCACGTGCAACCCCTGCGGCAACCGGACGTCGGCGGCGTCCAACAGGTGGACCTCCATGATGACGATGACGGCGTCCACCGCCAGCTCGCCCAGCCGGGTGAAGGCACCCAGCACCCCGTCCTGGGTGGGCACCGCCACCGGGATGAGCGTGATCGCGTACCCCTCCTGGGCGGCGGAACCCGCGATCGCCTCCAGCGTGCGCAACGTGCCCGTGGTCGACAGGGTGAACACGATGACCCCGAGCGTGCGGAACTCGCCGCGTTTGAGGGCGCGCGCGGCGCTGTTGGGCCGGTAACCGAGCTCCTCCATGGCGGCCAGCACCCGTTCTCGGGTCTCGGGCACCACGCTGGGGCTGCCGTTGGAGACCCGGGAGACGGTCTGCGAGGAGACCCCGGCCAGTCGGGCCACGTCGGCCATGGAGACCCGGGCTCCGCGACGGCGTGCCCCCGCCACGGTCTCAGCGCCCTCTCCCATCCCCACGCCTCCGTGCCCCCTGGCGGCGTCTTCCCCGGCCGCCTCCTGCGTTCGACGGCGCTCAGTTTAGCCGGCACGGGGCGGAGCACCGGCCCTAGGCGGTCGGCGGCGCCGCCACGCTGTCGCGTTCGACCAGGGTGGGGGTGATGACGCTTCGCGTGGAACCGGTCCGTTCACCCGAGACCCGGGACAACAACACGCTCAGCGCCTCGGTGGCCACGGTGTCGAAATCGGGCCGCACCGTGGTCAACGGTGGAATGAAGTAGGCGGCCTCGGGCACGTCGTCGAAGCCCACCACGCTGACGTCGCCGGGCACCGAACGGCCGCGTTCGTGCATCGCCCGCAGGATCCCCAGGGCCAAATGGTCGTTGGCCGCGAACACCGCCGTGACCTCTGGCATTCGGGCCAACATCAGCCCCGCCCGGTAGCCCGATGCGGCGCTCCAGTCGGCCTGGCTGACCGGAGGAACCTCCGCGCCGGCCTCCTCCAAGGTCCGCTGCCAGCCGCGCAGTCGACCGGCGGCGTCGAACCAGTCCGCCGGGCCCGACACGTGCCAGACCGTCTCGTGTCCGGCCTCCAGCAGACACCGCGTGGCCAGTCGCGCCCCGGCCTCCTGGTCCACGGTCACCAGGGTGCCCTCACGTTCGGGGTCGCCGTCCACCGTCACCACGGGAACGTCGGTGGGCACCTCGGCCAGGGCCTCGTCCGCCGCGCCGGTGGGGGCTATCACCACGATCCCGGCGGCCCGCTGTTCGCGGTGGTGTTCCACCGCGGCGGCGATGGAACCGTGGTCCAGGACCCGGACCCGGCGCACGCTGACCACGAACCCCCGCGCGGTGGCGGCCAGTTCGAAGGCGGCCAGCAGCGACGAGGGGCCGAAGAGCGTGGAGTTCTGCGCCACCACGCCCAGGAGCTGGGACTTCCCGGTCGCCAGGGTGCGGGCGGCCCGGTTGGGGCGGTAACCGAGCTGTTCGATGGCGGCGCGCACACGCAACCGGGTCTGCTCACGGACGTTGGGGTGTCCGTTGAGCACACGGGACACCGTCTGGTGGGAGACACCGGCGAGCCGAGCGACGTCCGTCATCGCGGGGTCACGGTTCACCCGGACGGGCGGGGAAGTGTGGTCCACCCAAAAACTCCTTGCCGGGGTTGGTGGGCGTTAACATACTGCACTGCCATTCCCGGGGCAATGGTCGGGAAGGTCGGGAAGTAGGGGTTCTCCACCCGGCTTGTTAGCGCTCACGCCACCGGCACGGGAAAACCCCGGTCGAGTAACCGACCGGGGCGTACGGATTCCTAGGGAAGGTGGAAGACCTCGGTCAGCGGAAGCATCCCCTCATCGGGGCGACCGTCCAGGTCCTCGAAGAGAGGCGCCATCTCCGCCTGCCAGCGGGCGTTGACCTCGGTCTTCGCCATGGCGGCACGGGCCGCGTCGAAGTCCTCGGTCTCCAGGTAGCCGATCACCATGCCCCGCTCGTCGGCGAACAGCGAGTAGTTGTGCCAACCGCTCTCCGACAGGGCCCGACGCATCTCGGGCCATACCTGGGCATGGCGCTCACGGTATTCCGCCAACCGATCCTCGCGCACCTTCAGCACGAAACACACTCGTCGCATGCGTCCCCTTCCCGGGTCAGAAGTCGAAGTCGTCCACGTTGTCGGCGTCGAAGACCAGCGGCGGGCCCAGCACGACCTCGCCGTCGGTCTCGAACGTGAACTCGCCCAGGTCTCCGGCGGTGAAGGTCTCCCCCTGCGCGCCGGTGATCTGTCCTGCCTTGAGCGCGGCGCCGGTGTACCCGGCCAGGTAGCCCAGCTCGTGCGGGTTCCACAGCGCGAACCCATCGACCGTGCCGTCGTGCACGAACTCGCGCATCTGGTTGGGCGTGCCCAGGCCCGTCACCACCAGTTCGCCCTGGTACTCGGAATCGCTGACGTAGCGGGCCGCGGCGGCCAGGCCGACCGTGGTGGGCGAGACGACCGCGTCCAGGTCCGGGTGGGACTGCATCAGCCCCTGCATCTCCTGGAACGACTCCAGGTCGTCGTCGTTGCCGTAGACGGTGTCCACCAACTCCAGGTCGGCGTACTCGTCCTCCTGCAGGATCTGCTCCATCTCCTCGATCCACGCGTTCTGATTGGTGGCGTTGGGAGTGGCCGACAGGACCGCGAAGGTGCCCTCGCCGCCGAGCTGTTCCTCGACCATGTCCACCAGGGTCTGCCCGATGAGCCGGTTACTGGACTGGTTGACGAACACGTCGGTGCAGTTGGCGTTGGAGTCATAACCCACGATGACCGCGCCGTTGTCGCGCGCCTCGTTCAGGGACGGGCACACGGCGTCGGGGTCGTTGGCGGCGATGACGATGACGTCGCTGCCGGCCTGACTGGCGGCGTTGATGTACTCCACCTGGGAGTCGGCGGTGGCCTCGGTACCGCCCCGTTCGGTGGCCACGCCGCCCACTTCCTCCACCGCCTCCTGTCCCCCTGCGTCGACCAGGTCGAAGAACGGGTTGTTGAGCTGCTTGGGCAGGAAGTCGATGGCCAGGCCCTCGGGGATCTCCGCGTCCGGGTCGGCGGTTCCCGTGGGCCCCTGGGCGTCCTCGTCCTGGGCGTCGTCGATGGTGGTGCCGCCACAAGCGGTGGCCAGCAGCATCACCGCCGCGGTCGCGGTGAGGAACGAATAGCGTCGGGGGTCGATCATGGTGTGTCTCCCTCGGGGGTACGGGATGCGAGTGGGCGTGCGCGCCGGGAGCGGACCCGGGCCACGAGGTTGGGTGTGACGACGGAGGCGATGAGGATCGCGCCGGTGACGATGAGCAGGACGTCGCTGCTGACGCCGAACAGCTGCAGGGCGTTGCGCAGGACACCGAGCAACAACACGCCGCTCATCACGCCCAGGATCGAACCGACACCACCGAAGATGGACACCCCGCCGAGCAGGACGGCGGCCACGACCTGCAGTTCCAGGCCGAAGGCGGTGTCGGCGCGAGAGGTGCCGTACTGCAGGGTCCAAAAGAGCCCGGCCGAGGAGGCGACCACTCCGCTGAGCGTGAAAAGCCAGAACTTCGTCCACTTCACCGACACCCCGGAGAAGCGGGCGGCCTCGTCGTTGTTACCGATGTCGAACAGGGAACGTCCGGCGCCGGTGGCGTGCAGGAACACGGCGAAAAGCAGGGCGAGCACGAGGATCGCCACCGCGACCCAGGGCAGGCCCTCCACCCCGGGGAAGGGTGCGCGGGCCCCGCTCACCCAGTTCTGCGGGTAACTGGCCACGGCCCGATCCCCGAGCAGCACGTAGGCCAGGCCCCGGTACAGGGCCATGGTGCCGATGGTGACCGCCAGGGAGGGCAACCCCATCACGGTGACCAGCACCCCGTTGAGGGCGCCGAGCAGGGCACCGATCACCAGGCAGATCACCAGGGCCGTTTCGATCGGGACACCGGATTCCCACAGCACGCCCAGGGTGGCGCTGGTCAGGGCCAGGGTGGAGGCCACCGACAGGTCGATCTCCCCGGTGATGACGATGAGGGTCATCGGCAGGGCCATGAGGGCGATGGCGGCCACGCTCAACAACAGGAAGCTCGTGTTGCGACCGGTGGCGAACACGTCGACGAACATCGACGCGCACAACAACGCCACCACCAACGCGCCGACCACGGGGGCCTCGCGGGCCGACAGCAGGGTTCGGAACCTTCCAGGGGTGGGGGAAGGGGCGATGGTGTCAGGAGCCACGGGGACCTCCTCGGAGCCTGCGCGCCGAGCGCAGCGCCAGCAGCCGGTCCAGGCCGATGGCGGCCAGGATGAGCGCGCCGACGACGGCCTGGTGCCAGAACTGGTCGATCCGCCAGATGGGCAGGGCGGCGGTGATGGTGGTGAGCAGGATGGCACCCAGGGCAGCGCCGTAGACGGTGCCCACTCCCCCGGCGATGGCCACGCCGCCCACGACGGCGGCGGCCACGACCTGCAACTCCATGCCGAAGCCGACGGTGGAGTCGACGGTGCCGTAGCGGGCGGCGAAGAGGACCCCGGCCAGACCGGCCAGCGCGCCGTTGGCGACGAAGGCGGCCAGGACCCGGCGCCCCACGGAGATGCCGGACAGGCGGGCCGCCTCGACGTTGGAGCCGATGGCGTACAGCTCACGGCCCGAGCGGTAGTGGGACAGGAACAGGCCCACACCGACGACCACGACGATGGCGACGGCGGCGGGCAATGGTACGCCCAGGACACTCGACCGACCCAGGTCCAGGAAAGCGGAGGGCATGTCGTGGGCGTTGACCTGGCCACCGTCGGCCCACCAGTGGCCGAGCCCGCGGAAGGCGTAGAGCGTGCCCAGGGTGACGACCAGCGCGGGCACCTGGGCGAAGGTGACCAGGAAACCGTTCACCAAACCGCACAGGGCACCGACCACCACACCGGCGATGAGCACCACGGGGACGGGGAGCCCGGGGAAGGCCACGAAGAGGGTGCCGGTTCCGAAGGCCGACAGTCCCATCACCGAACCGACCGACAGATCGACGTTCTTGGTGATCAGGACCAGTGCCTGGCCCACGGCCAGAACGGACAGTACGGTCGCGCCGAGGAAGAGGTCGCGCACGCCCTGGCTGGAGAGGAACCCGGGATTGTTCAGCCACGTGGCCGCGATGAGCAGGACCACCGCCAGGAGCACACCGAGTTCACGCACCCGACGGGTGCGCCGGACGCGTCCGGTCGTGCTGGACACGACCGGGGTCTGGGTGTCGGTCACCGTCACGTCGCCCCCTTCCCCACGGTCGTTCCGGTGGCCGCGTACATGACGGACTCCTCGGTGGCCTCGGATCGGTCGAGTTCGGCGGTGAGTCGCCCCTCGTGCATCACCAGGACACGGTCGGCCATGCCCAGGACCTCGGGGAGTTCGCTGGAGACCATCACCACGGCCACCCCTTCCCCCGCCAGGGTGGTGAGCAGACGGTGGACCTCGGCCTTGGTGCCCACGTCGATCCCACGGGTGGGTTCGTCGACGAACAGGATCCGCGGTTCGGTGGACAGCCACTTGGCCAGTACGACCTTCTGCTGGTTGCCGCCGGACAGGGTGGAGACCGTGTCGGCCAGATCGCCGAACTTCAGGCGCAGACGCTCCCCCCAGTGGTGGGCCGCCTCGTTCTCCGCGCGCGAGGTCAGCAGGCCCGCGCGGCTGAGCGGACGGCGACGGGTGGCGGTGGCGTTGCGGGCGATGGAGGACTCCATGACCAGCCCCTGCTGGCGGCGGTCCTCTGGGACCAAGGCCATGTGGGCGGCCATCGCGGCCTTGGGCCGACCGGCGGGGAGCGGTCGACCGTGTACCCGAACCGCGCCGAGGTCGTAACGGTCCACCCCGAACACGGCGCGTACGACCTCGCTGCGTCCGGCGCCCACCAGCCCGGCCAGCGCGACGATTTCCCCGGCCCGCACCGTGAAGGAGACATCGGCGAAGACCCCTTGCCTGGTGAGCCCCTCCACCTCCAGGACGGTCTCACCGATGACGGCCTCCTGTTTGGGATAGAGGTCGTCGACGTCGCGGCCGACCATGCGGCGCACCACTGTGTCCACCTCCAGGTCGCCGGTGGGGTCACAGGAGACGAAGGATCCATCGCGCACGACCGTGACCCGGTCGCTGAGGGCGAACACCTCGTCGAAGCGGTGGGAGATGAACAGCAGCGCCGCTCCGGCGTCGCGCAAGGAGCGGGCGACCCGGAACAGGCGTTCGGCCTCCACCCCGGACAGCGCGGCGGTGGGTTCGTCCATGATCAGGACCCGGGCGTCGCGGGTGATGGCCTTGGCGATCTCCACGAGCTGCTGGTCGGCGATGGACAGTCCGCGCGCGGGACGTTCGGGATCGACCTCCACACCCAGACGGGTGAACGCCTCCCTGGTCAGGCGACGCATGCGGGCCTTGTCGATGGTGCCCCAACGGGTGCGGGGCTGGCGACCGACGAAGATGTTCTCGGTGACCGACAGGTCCGGGAAGAGGGTGGGTTCCTGGTAGATGACCGCGACCCCGGCCCGTTGGGCGTCGGCGGGGGCGGTGAACTCCACGCGTGCGCCGTCGACCAGCACACGGCCGTGGTCGGGGCGGTGCACTCCGGCCAGGGTCTTGACCAGGGTGGACTTGCCGGCCCCGTTCTCCCCTACCAGGGCGTGGATCTCGCCCGGGTGGAGTTCCAGGGACATGTTCCGAAGGGCGCGGACGTTGCCGAAGGCCTTGCTCACGTCGGCGAGGGAGAGGACGGGCGGACCCGTGGGGCCTCGAACCGCCATGCTGTCCTCCTTCCGTTGAGGACTCGCGTCGAGGTCGATACGCGGAGGGATCGGTGCGTGGGTCGGATCAGCAGACAAAACGTTTTAATATGAGGGTGATGTTAATTAGGCCACAGGCAGCCGTCAAGACATCCGGGAAACATCCTGATAAAGGGCCAGGACCGCCCACAACACCGCCCGGATCGGCGAGGGACGCCCCTCGCCCCTGAGTCACTTGTACGATTGACATTGACACGTTTCAATCACGGTGTGACCATGAGCGCACCTTCCAGGCTGGGAGTACCGCACGTGCCCGAGAACCCGAACCCCACCGCGGCCCGGCGCTCCGTCGGCATCACCCAGGTCGCGAAGCACGCGGGGGTCTCGCCCGGGACCGTGTCCAACGTCCTCAACCGCCCCGAACGAGTGGCCACGGAGACCAGGGAACGCGTCGAGGCCGCCATCCGCGAACTCGACTACGTGCGCAACTCCTCCGGCAGCAACCTGCGGTCCGGCCGCAGCGACTGCGTGGGACTACTGGTCCTGGACGTGACCAACCCCTACTTCACGGAGGTCGCGCGCGGAGTCGAGGACGAGGCGGTGGAGTCCGGCCTGGCGGTGCTGCTGCTCAACTCCGCCGAGGACCACACCCGACAGGAGCGCAACCTACGCCTGCTCGCCGGACAGCGCGCCGCCGGCGCGGTCGTCATGCCCATCGACGACGACCTGTCCGACCTACGCTGGTTGAGCAAACAAGGGATCCCCTGGGTCGCGCTGGACCGCGGCGACGTGCCCATCGAGGAAGGCTGCAGCGTCAGCGTCGACAACGAGGCCGGCGGACTGGCCGCCGGGCGCCACCTCATCGGGCTCGGCCACGAACGGATCGCTTTCCTGACCGGCCCCTTCTCCATCGACCAGGTCCACCGCCGCCACCAGGGTCTACTCCAAGCCGTCACCGAGGCGGGCCTGGACCCGGAGACCGCCCTCGACCTGGTGCACGTGCCCCAACTCAACCCCGAACAGGGCGAGAAGGCCGTGGACACCATCCTGGCCGGTGGGCCCCGCCAGCGTTCCACCGCGGTGTTCTGCGCCAACGATCAGCTCGCCCTGGGCTTCCTCAAGGGGCTTGGGCGACGTGGCCTACGCGCCCCCGACGACATCTCGGTGATGGGCTACGACGACATCGACGTCGCCGCCCTCGTGCATCCCGGGCTCACCACGGTCGCCCAGCCCAAGTACAAGCTGGGACGCACGGCGATGAGCCTGCTCCGGGAGCACTTCGACGACTCCGGCCACAGACACGAGCGCCGGCTCTTCACCCCGGAGATCGTGCTGCGCGGCTCGACGGCCGCACATCGGGCCTGAGTTGAGTTGACTGAGTTGGTTGAGCTGGCTGAGCTGAGCTGGCTGAGCTGAAGCTCGGGCGCGTCCGAGCGTTCGCGTGCATGCCCATGCTGATCTTGATTCAGTGCGAGTTTAAAACGATTCATCTTGGTGGGTGCGTGGGGCGCCTGGGCTAGATAACCCTGGGGTGGTTGGGCGGGGTGGGGGTGGGTTCTCCCTCCTTCCCCGCCGCGTGATTGTTGCCGCCCGCACCGCACGCGTCAAGGCAATGTCGTGTGCTCTGGCAGCGGGGCTGGTGGCCTTGACCCGTACGGCGCGGGCGGCGGTTTGGCGGCTATCGGGGAAGGGGGGAGAGTGGTTGAGGTCCCAACGGCCCTGCGGGCCTGCGGCCCACTCCGGCCGTGGCCGGCCGGATCCCTTCCCTTCCCTCTGGTGTCCTCGTTGAGCGCGTCGCCACTACGTGACGGGTCAGGCAACGAAGGACCCGCTACAGGTGGGGTTCGGGGCGGGGCGCGTCCCCGCGGTAGCCGGCTCTGGTCTTCACAGCGATGATCTTGCTCCTAGCGCCCATTTGGGCGCCCAACATGGCGCTACGGACAAGATCATTTCTCTTCAGAGCCCCTTCCCTCGAATTCGCCAGGAGTGTCTCCGCGATAGACGAATCCGACCATAGCGAAAAGAGGTTGCGGGCAACCCGAAACAGAGGCTCTCGCATAGCAGGAATGCCGGCCCCAGAATTCGGTTAATAAACTCGCGGGTAGGCCTGCCATTGTTGGGGGTGTTCGCATATAATCAGAGTATGAGCTTTCCTCCCCACGCACCGCGCCCGACCGGGAACACCCCGGTCGATAAGGCGATGGCGGGTGCGCGGGAGATCGCAGTGGAATTCTCCGGCCGGGATATCCCGTTCGGGTGCGAAGCCGATGCGCTCGCACAGTTCGGCCGCCTCAACCAGGAAACAGACCGCATCCGCTACGGGATGCTGCCCGCCCTAGCCCGTATGGAGGCCACCGGCGCCCTGCTGGAAGAGGGCGGACAGCGCAGCATCCAGACGTGGATCACCCACCAGTGGGGCACCACCCCGGCCGAGGCCAAGAGCCTCGCCACCCTCGCCCGCGCCCTACACCGGCAGCAGCTGCCCTTGGTGGAAGAAGCGTTCGGGAAGCAGACTCTGTCTTTGGGTGAGGCGTGCGCCATCGCGACCTCCACCGAAAAAGCGACTACCGAGTGGGCGAAGGTCCTGGAAACTGCGGATGAGGAATTCCGTGCCCAGTGTCCTTCGGTGGAGGGGTTTCGGGCCCGGTTGGAATACGGGCTCATCGCCTATAAACAGGAATGCCCGCAGGCTTCGGTGCGCCAGTTGCGGGACGCGGCGAAATGGTTCGTGGCCCGCCTGGATCCGGATAAGGTCGACCGGGACTACGATGAAACGTTCGAGAACCGGGGCGCGCAGTTCTCGCCCACCTTCGAGGGTGGGTTCCTGCTACGGATGTGGGGGCCGGGGGCCGATAACGAGCTGATCCAGGCCGCCTTGGAGGCTTACACGCAGCCGTATGGGCCGGAGAACGCCGCCGTGGCGAAGCATCAGCGCATCTATGACGCGATGAGGCGGATCTTCGAGACCGCTCTGACTCACCGGGGTTGCTCCAGTCTGAGCCGCCAACCGTTGGCGACCCTGAACATCACCGTGCCGCTGAAGCGGTTCCTGGGTGATGGGTCGGCCGAGCCCGCCACTACCGAGGATGGTGTGGTGTTGCCTGATCAGATGGTGGCCCGTTTGACCCCCGAGAGTTGGTTGCGCCGGTTCGTGACCGATGCCCAGGGTCGGACTCTGTTGGATGTGGGGCGTAAGCAGCGGTGCGCTCCGGATCCGGTCCGTCAAGCGGCGGGGTTCAAGAAGCCCTACTGCGAGTGGCAC
>NZ_JBEYLC010000051.1:0-45961 GCF_040635885.1 Nocardiopsis sp. NPDC006832
GCCGTCCGCGATGGCGGGTTCGACCAGTTCGAGGGCGGCCTTGTGGCTACTACCGAGCCGGTGGAAGGTGTAGGTGGCCAGGAGTTCCGGTTCGGTGTCGATGATCCGGCCGACGAGGGGGTGGGCGAGCATCGCCCGGGCGGCCCCGGTGGCGTGTCGCACCAGGCCCGAGCGGACGCTCTCCTCGGCGACGTCGCTCCCGGCCGCCATCTCCTCGGCGATGAGGATGTGGCGGAGTTCGCGGGTGAGCAGGTCCGCGACGAGCGCGGTGACGTCGGGCCAGCGGCGGTACACGGTGGGCCGGCTGACCCCGGCGCGGCGGGCCACGTCGGTCAGGGTGGTGCGTCGTACACCGAACGACTCCACGCAGGCGCGGGCCGCGTCCAGGATCTCGTCCTCTACGTTACGTTTTGACGCCATGTGTAAAACTGTAGAGCATGACCCACGATGCGCAAGACTCCCCCGCCGGAACGACCGACGCCACCGGGAGCACCGACACCGCACCGGAGATGAGCTGGTTCGCCTGGGGCGACCCCGGGCGGGCCACCCGATTGGACCCCGGAACGCGCGACCTCATCACACAGGTCCTGCGCACCCGCACCGAGGACATGCCCCCGGTCCCGGAGGAGGACGTCGTCCTGCCCCCGACCCGCCTGGACGAACGTCTCCGTGACGCGTTCGCAGAGGTCGTCGGCGCCGAACACGTGCGAACCGACGGGCCCACCCGGCTGCGTCGCAGCGGCGGCAAGAGCACGCCCGACCTGCTCGCCCGCCGTTCCGGTCGGACCGACCTCGCGCCCGACGCGGTGCTGTCACCCGCCGACCACGAACAGGTGGAACGGCTCCTGGCGCTGTGCTCGGCCGAGCGCGTGGCGGTGGTCCCCTTCGGCGGTGGCACCAGCGTGGTCGGCGGCCTCACCCCGATCCGCGGTGACTTCCGGACGGTCGTCTCCCTGGACCTGCGACGGCTCGACCGGTTGGTGTCCCTGGACACCACCTCCCTGACCGCCGTGCTGAGCGCCGGTGTGCGCACCCCGCACGCCGAGGCGATGCTGGCCGAACACGGCCTGACCCTGGGACACATGCCGCAGAGCTACGAGTACGCCACCATCGGCGGGTACGCCGCGACCCGCTCCAGCGGCCAGGCCTCCTCCGGTTACGGCCGGTTCGAGGACATGGTCGTGGGCATGCGGGTGGCCACACCGCGCGGCACCCTGGAGTTGGGAGGGCCGCCCGCCTCCGCCGCCGGCCCCGACCTGCGTCGGCTCATGGTGGGTTCGGAGGGCACCCTGGGCGTGATCACGGAGGTCGCCGTGCGCGTGCGGCCCCGACCCGAACGCGTCCTGGACGAGGCCTGGTCCTTCCCCGATTACACGACCGGCGTGGCGGCGCTGCGCACGCTCGCCCAATCGGACGTGCGCCCCACCATGGCGCGGTTGTCCGACGAGACCGAGACGTTCGTGAACGCCGCGTTGGCCGGTCGTGAGGCCACGCCCGGCTGCCAGGCGGTGTTGGGCTTCGAGGGCACCGACTCCGACGTGACGGCGCGCGCGGCCGCCGTGCGCGAGGTCATGGTGGCGGCCGGTGGCACCCCGTTGGGGTCGGCCCCGGTGGCACACTGGCGCGAGACCCGGTTCACCACTCCGTACCTGCGCGACTCCCTGCTGTCCGCGGGCATCCTCGCCGAGACACTGGAGACCGCGGCGACCTGGAGTGACCTGGAGACGCTCTACCGGGCCGTGGTGGACGCCCTGACGGGCGCGCTGGACGACGACGTGAGCGGCGTGGTGGTGCTGTGCCACGTCTCGCACACCTACCCGACCGGGGCGTCCCTGTACTTCACGGTGGCCACGGGTGCGGGCGAGGACCCGTCGGCGCGCTGGGCCGAGGCCAAGCGAGCGGCTTCGGACGCGATCGTCGCCAACGGCGGCACCATCACCCACCACCACGCGGTGGGCACCGACCACCGGCCCTGGATGACGGACGAGTTGGGCCCGCTCGGCGCCGACGTGCTCCGCGCGGTGAAGTCCGCGCTGGACCCGGAGGGCGTGCTCAACCCCGGCAAGCTCATCCCCGACGCCTGACCCCGCTCCCGCGGGACCGGTGAGCCCGGAGCGGGTGGGGCCCCTCGCGGGGCCCTACCCGCCCAGCCGTTCGGTGACCTCGACGGCCAGGTCCTCCAAGGCGTCCAGGTCCTCCACGGGATCCACCGGACCATCCGTGCGGTGGAAGAGGCTCACCCGCGCGTTGTCGAACGAGTACTCCAGGGAGGACCACAGCTCGTCGGTCCCTTCCTCGTCCACCGGTCCGGACGCCGTGGCGTATCCCCCGTCGCCCACCGACAGAGAACGCCACTCCACCGCGCGCATCGGCGGGTCACCGTACTCCGACTCGAAGTCGTCGTCCTCACGGGCCAGTCGTCCTTGGGCGACGGACTCCCGCATGCGGCGCACGCTCTCCTCCTCGGCGGGGTCGTACAGCACCACCTGGAGGCTGAAGTGCGCGGTGTCACCGTCGACGTCGTCGGCCGCCTCGCAGTGGGCGACCTTGAGCACGTCCTCTTCCTCCACCGTGTCCCGGATCTGGCCGCCCAACTCGATCTCCCCCGCCCCGGGCAGACGTTCGGCCAGATCCACCGGGAGCAGGTCGGCGCAGTCCCCGGGCAGGGAAACGCCCTCGTCCCGGGTGTCGTTCGACCACACGTACAGCCCGCCCAGGGCCAGTGCCACCGCCGCGCCGACGCCGGCCAGGGCGAACGGAAGGCGGCGGCTCCGCTCGGGTGAGCGGCCGGATTCCGGAAGGGGCGTGTTCACTCGTGGGTTCCGTCTGTCTCGGTGGTCGGTCGGGATACTCGTTCGGTGGGCCCGGAGTTCGAAGACCCTCGGACCCGCCGAACGGAGGGGGTCACTTCTCGGCGACCCTCGAAATACGGCTTTGCAGGTCGGACGCGCTGCTCTCGATGGTGGCGTACACGGTCTCGATGTCGACACCGCCACTGTTCGTGCCGATCACGACCGCGCCGGCCGCGTTGCCCGACAGGAACACGCTCGCGCCGAAGCCGCCGCCCTCACCGAACTCGCCACCGTCCATGATCGAGACCACGGTCATGCCGCGTTCACCGATGCTGCTCTCGTCCCACAGAACCTGCCCCTCGGGGCCGTAGTCCAGGTCGAGGTCGCTGACCACACCCGGTTCGGTGGCATCCGCTCCGAACTCCTCCGCCGGGTCGAACTCCTCCTCCAGGATCTCCTGGAGCTGTTCCTCGGTGTCGGGGTGCTCCATGTCGAAGAGCTCGACGTGGAAGGAGACCATCAGGTCACCGGACTCGCCCTCACACGACATCTCACCGTAGGAACCGTCGGACGAGCCGCCCTCCGGGTCGAAGCCACCGTCGAAGGAGGGCATCGGACCGAAGTCGGAGTCCTCCAGCGAGTTGCCCTCGAACACGAGTGCGCAGTCGTCGGGCATGGAGACGTACTCACCACCGGAGGCCGCCCACGCCGCGATCCCGCCGATCGCCGCGATCAGTACGACCGCGCCGATGGCGCCGCCGACGATCAGACCGGTCTTCTTCTTGGGCTGCTCCGGGCCGCCGGGACCCTGCGGCCCGTACCCGGGCGGCGGACCCTGCGGCGGGTACTGCCCGTGCCCGGAGGGCGGACCTTGTGGGGGCTGCTGCCCGTACCCGGGCGGCGGGCCCTGTGGCGGATACTGCCCGTATCCGGGCGGCGGACCCTGCGGCGGCTGTCCGGGTTGTCCGGGTTGTCCGGGGAATGGTCCCTGCGGACCGGGTTGGGGCGGGGGCTGACCCATGGGGGAACCTCGTCGTCCTCGTGTCGGCTGTCGTGATCCGGAATGTTCCGGGGGAACTCCAGTCTTATCCGACACGGGAGACAGCCGGCCCCATACCGACGGTGATCACCGTCATTGGCCGGAACAGGCCGATGTCCCGACCGAGCAGGCGCGCTCGCCCTCCAGGACGAGCCACCCGCCGCGGGTTCCCCGCACGCGGATCATGGCCGTTCCCGCACCCCGCGCCCCCGAACCCGTCGACAATGGGTGGCGTGAAAGGACGACTCCGCATCCACCTGGGTTCGGCACCCGGGGTGGGCACCACCCACCACGCCCTGACCGAAGCCCGTCGCCGGGCCGAACGCGGCACCGACATCGTGATCGGCGCGGTGCACACCCACCGCAGAGTCGACACGGCGGCCCTGCTGCGTGGGCTCGAAACCGTTCCCGAGCACACCTCGGGGGCCATGGACACCGCCGCCGTCATCACCCGCGCCCCCGAACTCGTCGTCGTCGACGACCTGGCCAGGCCCAACCCACCGGGGGCGCCCAACCCGACCCGCTGGCAGGACGTGGAGGAGCTGCTCGTCGCCGGAATCGACGTTCTCTCCACCGTCGGCATCCACCACCTGGAGTCGCTGTACGACGTCGTCCACCAGATCACCGGGGTGCGCCCCGAGCACACCGTGCCCGACCGGGTGGTGCGTTCGGCGGAGGAGATCGAACTGGTCGACGTCACCCCGCAGGAACTGCGCCGACGTATGGCCCGCGGCGACCTGCACCCCGCCGAACGAGTGGACGCCGCCCTCGCCGACTTCTATCGCGAGGGCAACCTGGCGGCGCTGCGGGAACTGGCGCTGCTGTGGACCGCGGACCGGGTGGAGGAAGGACTCTCCCGGTACCGGGGCGAGCACAAGATCCGGGACACCTGGGAGGCCCGGGAACGGGTCGTCGTGGCACTGACCGGCGGACCCGAGGGAGAGACGCTGATCCGACGGGCGGCACGGGTCGCCGACCGGTCCCGCGGCGGTCGTCCGCAACCCAGCGATCTGATCGCGGTGCACGTGATCCCGCCCAGCGGCCTGGGAGAACGACCCACCGGAGAACTCCTGCGCCAACGTCGACTGCTCGCGGAACTGGGCGGCACCTACCACCAGGTGGTGGGGACGGACGTGCCGTCGGCGCTGTTGGAGTTCGCCCGGGGCGCGCACGCCACCCAGATCGTCCTGGGTTCCTCCCGCAGGCGCGCCTGGCAGTACGTGTTCGGTCCGGGTGTGGGCGCGATAGTGGCCCGCGAGTCCGGCGACATCGACGTGCACATCGTCACACACGAGGAGGTGGGCGGCGGCCGGTGGCTGCTGCCCGCTCCGGGTCGGGGGCTGAACGAACACCGCCGCGTGTGGGGATGGACGCTTTCGTTGATGGCTCCGCCGCTGGTCACCCTCATCCTGGCGCTGCCGTTCTTCTCGGAGGTCGGCCCCGCCTCCGACCCGCTGTTCCTGCTGCTCATCACGGTGGTGACCGCCGCGGTGGGCGGTCTGCCTCCCGCGATCGCCTCCGCGTTGTGGAGCGCGGTGCTGCTCACCGTGCTGTTGTCACCGTTGCACGACAGACCCTCGGTGTCGGTCGACAACTTCCTGGCGATGACCGCGCTGCTCCTGGTCGGGTCCCTGGTGGCGGTGATGGTGGAGATGGCCGCCCGCCGCTCGGCGCAGGCGGTGCGCGCCCGCGCCGAGGCAGACGCCGTCGCGGTGCTGGCCGCGAGCGTACTGGCCGGGAACGAGCCCCTACAGGCGCTGCTGCGGCGGATCCGGGAGACCTTCGGACAACGTTCGGCGACCCTCCTGGAACGGTTGGACGACGACCGTTGGCATCCGGTGCACAGCGTGGGCGCCCCGGCGTGTGACTCACCGGAGGACTCGGACGCGTTGGTTCCGGTGTCCGACAGCATCGTTCTGGCGTTGCGGGGCCGGGTCCTGCCCGCCGCCGACCGCGGGGTGCTCGGCGCGTTCGCCACCCACGTGGGCATCGCCCTGGAACAGCAGCGCCTGGCCTGGGACGCGGCGGAGGCCCGCGCCCAGGCGGCCGGGAACCGGATGCGCACCGCGCTGCTCGCGGCGGTCTCGCACGACCTGCGCACCCCGTTGACCTCGATCAAGGCGAGTGTGTCCAGCCTGCGCGCCACCGACATCGAGTTGTCCGACGAGGATCGGTCCGAGCTGCTCGAAACCGTGGAGGAGTCGGCGGACCGGCTGAACCGGCTCATCGGGAACCTGCTGGACATGAGCCGGGTGCAGACCGAGAGTGTGATTCCGCGCCTGCGGCCGGAGAACCTGGACGACGTCCTGTCGGCGACCCTGCTGGGGATTCCGGGCGATTCGGTGGTGGTCGACGTGCCCCACGAACTGCCTCGGGTGCGGGTGGACGCGGGGCTGTTGGAGCGGGCGATGGCCAACGTGGTGACCAACGCGGTGCGCTACAACCCGGCCCCCGGCTCCCCGGTGCTGGTCTCGGCCAGCGCGCACGAGGGGTACGTGCAGTTGCGGGTGGTGGACCGGGGCCCGGGGGTGTCGGACGAGGCCAAGCAGCGGATGTTCGAGGCGTTCCAGCGGTTGGGCGACGCGCCCCAGGGCACGGGCGTGGGTCTGGGGTTGGCGGTCGCCCGTGGTTTCGTTGAGGCGATGCACGGCACCCTGGCCCCCGAGGACACGCCGGGCGGCGGATTGACGATGGTGATCACGTTGCGTGCGGTGACACCGGTTGACGAGGAAGACGAGAGGCGGGCCGATGCGGGTCCTGGTCGTTGACGACGACGTGCAGATCATCCGCGCGATGCGGATCAACCTGCGAGCCCGAGGTTATGACGTGGACACCGCCAAGGACGGGGCGAGCGCGCTTCGCCTGGTGGAGGACCACCTGCCCACGGTGGTGTTGCTGGACCTGGGACTACCGGACATGGAGGGTGTGGAGGTCATCCAACGGCTGCGCGGGTGGACACAGGTGCCGATCATCGTGCTGTCGGCCCGGCATTCGGCCGGTGAGAAGGTGCGCTGCCTGGACCTGGGCGCGGACGACTACGTGACCAAGCCGTTCGGGATGGACGAGCTGCTGGCCCGAATGCGCGCCGCCGAACGCCGTGCCGTTCAGGTGGAGGAGGCCCCGATCGTGCGGACCGAGGCCTTCGAGGTGGACCTGGGCGCCAAGCGGGTGCTGCGCGACGGCGCAGAGGTGCGCTTGACCCCCACGGAATGGCACATCCTGGAGATCCTGGCCCGCAACGTCGGCCGCCTGGTGAGCCAGCGCCATCTACTGCACGACGTGTGGGGACCCGCCTACCAGAACGAGACCAACTACCTGCGGGTGTACCTGGCCCAGCTGCGTCGCAAGCTCGAACCGGACCCCTCCCGCCCTCGCCACCTGATCACCGAGGCCGGCCGCGGCTACCGCCTCGAACGCGACACCTGACCGCCCCCTGGACGCGCGTCCCCGAGTCCGGTGCGGCGGGGGTGTCAGGCGGGCACGTGGCACAGGTTCATGAGCAGCTCGAACTCGGGTGTTCCGACCTGACCGCGGTTGGCCTTGGCGACCGCCATGCACGGAGCGAACGCGCGCGCCCACTCCAGCAACCGGTCGCCGTCCACCTCCATGGTCTGGGAGAGCACGCTCACGCGGCGCTCCACCTCGGCCATGTCGGTGGCCTTCCACAGGGTCCAGTCGACGGCGTCCACGGCACCGTCGCCCAGGCAGGCGTGCGGGTCCAGGACCACCAGTCCCCGTGGGCCGCCGTCGATGACGTTGCCCGGGTGCAGGTCACCGTGGAGGGGGACGACGTCGACGTCACCGTTGGCGAGGTCACGGCCCTGGGCACTGGCTCGGTGCATCAGGGCGGCGGGCACGATCTCGGCCGCCGGTCCCTGCAGGCGCTCTCGGCTCCACCGGTCGAAGAGGAACTGCACGCGCGCGGTGAGCGGGCGCAGCTCCGCGCGCTGGTCCGGGCTCACCTCCACGCCGTGCAGCCGCGCGATGAGACCACCGATGGTCTCCATGGGCGGGACCACGCCGCCGGCGGCGACCGTGTCGCCCTCCACACGTTCCATCAGGATGGCACCGTGACCGGCGTCGAGCGCCCACACGTCGGGCACCCTCCGAGAAGCACCCCACATGCGCAGCAGACCCGCCTCGGCCACGGCCAGACCGCTGTCCGGGGAGAGCTTCAGGACGCCCTCGGTGTCGTCGGCGCGACGAACGTAGAGGACGACGGAGGTACGGCCGTGCGGAGCCGGTCCCTCCACCGTGAGTCGCCACTCCGCCGCCAGTCTCTCGACGACCGAGGGCAGCCCGGCCAGCCAGTCGACGACGTGGCCGCCGAAGCGCCGTATCAGCCGACGGCGTTGCCGTTCGTCGACGAACCGCGCTGTGACGTCGTTCATGGATCCACCTTAGATTCGGCCCCCTCGACACTTGTCGAGGTCCGAGCGCCGAGCCGCCGCGTCCGCCCTGCTTCAGGAAGGGAGCCGCCCGGACCGTCGCCGCACCGCGTGGGTGTCGACACGGCGGCGGGGAGCATGCCGCGGGCACGGGGAGTTCCCGCCCCTGAGGCATATACCCATCTCGACGGTCCGGGTAACGGAAATCTCGACGCTTCGTATTCTTTTCGTCATCGAGGGTGTTCGTCCGTGCACGTCAGGTGAGGCGGCCCTTGGCGGCCCGGTGCTGGGCCAGCAGGGTGTCCACGACCAGGTCGGACGGCCACAGCGGCGCGGTGAGGGCGGTGACGTCGAGCTCGCGGAGCAGGTCGAAGTCCGGTCCCTCCACCAGGTGCCAGGCGGCGACGGCGACGCGGTCGCGCCCGTCACGACGCAGTCGGTCGACGGCGTCGTGGACCGACGGCGCCCAGGTGCGCAGGTAACCGACCTGGACCGGGGAATCGAGGCGCCTGCTCAACATCCGGGCCACGTCCATGACCACCTGGCGTTCCTCGGCACCGGTGGTGCCGTCCGCGGCCAGGACCACACCGTCCTCGGCTCGCCGACCGGACTCGGCGAGGCGGCCGGCCAGGTCGGCGACGATCGAAGGGACCGCACCGAGTGGCGTGGTCCGGCAGGAGTCCTCCAGCCGGGTGAGGTCGAGCCGGGAGAACATGTGGGAGCTGGCGACGTCCCCACCGGCGACGAAGGCGGGGACCACCACCTTGGGTCCGCTCACGGAGCGGATCCTCTCGTCGACCTCGGCGGGACTTCCGAAGGCCGCCGTGACGGGCACCTCACCTCTTTCGGCGACCGCTTCGGCCAGCCCGCGCAGGGCCTCCCGGCGCTGCGCGTCACTCGAATCATCGGCTACGAGGACCATCGTGGGGACCATCCATGGCTCCTTGGAATCGCTTCATGAACCGCCGTTGCCCACCGAACGTAATGAGGTGTGGTTTCAGGGAGGTTCTCCGGTGTTACGCCGCGAAGAACAGTGAGCAATGGCTGCTATGGTTATCACCAGGGGATTCATTGGTGAACCATAACAATCCTCTAAAACCGACGCCCTGTCCACTTCCGGGAAAGTGACGCCGGTCGCCCCCTCTCCACCCGGGCGACCCACGGATCACCCATCCGAACCCCTGACAACAGGGATGATCTGCGGCAACACCTTTGTTCCGGGAAAAACCCGTCGATCCGCCAATCGCCGGAAGTTGTCGAACACCACACCCCCTCACCCACGGGCGACGGCGAACACAACTTCAGTGGGGACTTCTCCAGAGAAATCACCACATGTCCGCGCAAATGCAAATGCACGGCACATTTGCACGTGCCAGGGAATGCTCGGGGAAATTCCATCGGCCCGGGGACCTGCGATCACGCTCGGTGCGCACGCCGCCGGCACCCCGTACCCCCCCGAGAACCGCCACGCGCCCGCCCGAGACGAGCCAACTTCGACTACCACGCGTGAAAGAGCCGTGTCAAGGGTGCGAACTCCCCCACACCCCCATACCCGCACACCACTTGACGTGGGGAGACAGGGTGCGAGTCCGGTGTCATCACTTGCCAACCCGCCCCGACGCCGGCCACACTTGAACTCGACGGGGTGACTCCCCAGGGCCTCGATCGCCCCCGGTCCACCTCCGTCGCCGCGAGCCGGCGCCGCCGACAGGTGTACCGTCGCATCCCCCACATCCGTAACGCCTCGCGTCCGCAGAGCCGTCCAGACTGGAGTGAGCATGGCCGTCCACCCTCGGGTGCAGACGCTGACCCAGGCCTTTCTCGCCAATGCCGACCAAGAGGCCCCCGGTCTCGTCCAGGGCCTGTACCTGACCGGCTCGGTCGCTCTCGGCGATTTCCGCCCGCACACCAGCGACGTCGACTTCGTCATCGTCACCGAACGCCACCCGGTGGGGGAGGAACTCGACGCGCTGCGCCGCATCCACCACCGGACCAGACACCAGGTGTCCGCTCCGCAGTTCAACGGAATCCACGTCACCTGGGGCGAGCTGGGACGCGACCCCTCCGAGTGCGGCCCCGTCCCCTCCGTCATCAACGGTCGTTTCCGCACCCGCGCGAGCGCCGACGTCAACCCGGTGACCTGGCACGTCCTGGCCGAGCGCGGCGTCACCGTCCGCGGACCCCACCCGGCCGAACTGGACGTTTGGGACGAACCCGAGAGCCTGCGCACCTGGTCCCTGGGGTCGTTGGACGAGCAGTGGCGCCGCTGGCGGGAGAAGGCCGGGCGCCTGGTCACCCCCCGCGGATTGGCCGTCCTCGGCTCCCTCGCCCCGTCCTGGAGCGTGCTCAGCGTGAGCCGCCTGCACTTCACCCTCAAGACCGGCGAGATCACCTCCAAGTCCGGCGCGGGCGCCTACGCACTGCACGCCTTCCCCGAGCGCTGGCAGCGCATCGTCAACGAGTGCCTACGGGTGCGTCGCGGCGCCCGGTCGCCCTCCCTGTACGAGAGCGCGCTGGCCCGTCGTCGCGCCGCCCTGGACTACATCGAGATGGTCCTGGACGAGTCCTTGCGCCCCGGTCTGGTCACCTGAGCCAGGGCGCCCCTTGAGGCACCTTCCACGCCGTGGTCCTCTCCCTCGGTACCCCTCGGTCATGCCCCACGACTATTCTGGGTCGTATGACCATGCGCCCCATCGTCCGATTCGGCGATCCAGTCCTCGTCACCAAGACCACCCCCGTCACCACCTTCGACCAGCGCACGGAGAAGCTGGTGCGGGACCTGCTCGACACCGTCGACGCTCCCGGACGGGCCGGGGTGGCCGCCACCCAGATCGGCGTGGGCTCGCGGGTGTTCAGCTACGCCGTCGAGGATCGCATCGGGTACGTGATCAACCCCGAGATCGTGGAACTGTCCGAGGAACTCCAGGACTGCGACGAGGGCTGCCTGTCCATCCCCCGCCTCTGGTACCGCACCGAGCGCGCCCAGAGGGCCGTGGTCAAGGGCGTGGACCTGCGCAACGAGCCGATCACCGTGGAGGGCACCGGGCTCATGGCCCAGTGCCTACAGCACGAGACCGACCACTTGGACGGCATGCTCTACATCGACCGGCTCTCCCCCGAGGACCGCAAGCGGGCGCTGCGCGACATCCGTCATTCGGATTGGTTCCTGCCCGCGGAGAAGCCCGCGCCGACCACCGCGGTGCGCCTGCCCAGCGCCTTCGGCGGCAATTCCTGACCCTCGCTTGACCCGCCTCGGGGCCACTCCGGCCCCGGGGCCGCTCCCCTACCGGCCGGTACGTGCCGTTGTGGTCGTACTCCCCGGGTATCTTCGGACAGACCCCGCTCTCTCCTCCTCATCCTCACGAGTCAACTCACAGTGCACATAACACCACGATCTCGTATGGTCGGCTGAGGCACCTCTGCCCCTCCCGTGACGGAAGACGGACCGTCCTCGGGCATGGCCGACGCCCTCAGACCATCGCCGGAGCCCACATGACTTCCACTCCTCGCAACGCCTCACGACGCGCCCTGCCACTGGCCGCCGCCACCGTCGGCGCCGCGACCCTCCTGAGCCTGTCCGGGGTGGCCCACGCCGACCCCGACGACGTGGACATCGACGAACTGACCGAGCGCGCCGAAGAGCTGGAGGAGTCCTACGACGGCGAACTGCTCCAGTTCACCGAGATCAAGGACCGGGTGGACGAGGCCGAGGAGACCCTCGAAGAACTCGAAGGGCGCCTGGAAGGCTCGCGGACCGGGGTGTCCGCCATCGCCGCCGCCCAGTACAAGAGCGACGGCTTCGACCCGACTCTGCAGATCGTGTTCTCCAGCGAGCCGGAGGAGATGTTCGCCGACGCCGCGACCGTCAGCTACCTGGGCGAGAGCCAGGCCGAGGAGATCACCGACCTCATCGACCTGCGCGACGACCAGGCCACGGTCACCGAGGAGCTCCAGGGCGAGCTGGCGGAGGCCTCCGACCTCATCGACACCCTTGAGGAGGAGCGCGAGGAGGTCACCGAGCGCATCGCCGAGTACGAGGCGGAGCAGGTTCCCGAGACCCCCGGCGACGGCACCATCCCCGACAGCGCCCGCGGCGGCGGTTGGGACCAGACCCAGCCCCGGATGGCGGCCATCCGCGACGAGATCATCATGGAGTTCGGCGCGCCCTTCCCCGTGGGCTGTTTCCGCCCCAGCGCCGACGACCACGGTGATGGCCGGGCCTGCGACTTCATGATGAGCGCCAACGGCGCCTCCCCCTCCGAGGCCAACCGTCAGCTGGGAACCCAGATCGCCGACTACGGCATCGCCAACGCCGACCGACTGGGCATCAAGTACATCATCTGGGAACAGCAGATCTGGCAGTCGACCTCACGCCAGTGGACGTTCATGAACGACCGCGGCGACCTGACCCAGAACCACTACGACCACGTGCACATCAGCTCATACTGATCATTTCTTAGCGGCGCAGACCCCCGGCTTCAGCCGTGGGGAGGAAGTCAACGGATCGTTCGCACGCCCCATGCCGGTCAGCGGGATCGGCGAAGGGCCAAGGGGACGACGGCGGCGAGGGCGACGGTGACCACCGCGAACGCCGGCCCGTAGCCGAGCAGCTGGATCACCAGACCCAACCCGACGGAGCCCGCGCCGGTGCCGGCGTCGTATCCGATGTTCCACACCGCGCTGGCCCGGCCGTGTCCGGTGGGACCGGCCCGCTCCAGCATCACGGTGACGGTCTCGTTCTGTACCGCGCCGAAGCCCAGACCGAACAGGGCGGCGCCCGACAGCACCAGCGCGGCCGTCATCACGCCGGGGGCCGCGTCGCCGTTGCTCCACAGACCCGCCGCGAGCAGCCCCATGCCCAGCACCGCGACGATCGCTCCGGGCAGCAGCAGGATCGTGCGGCCGTGCCGGTCGAACAGCACCCCGGCGGTCCAACGCCCGGTCACCAACAACAGCGCGTACCCGGCCAGCAGGGCGCTGACCAGCCAGGCCGACTCCTCCAAGGGGATGGCGAGGAAGGTGACGATCCCACTGGCCGCCGAGGACAGCACCAGCATCAGGACCAGCGGCGCGGCCAGGGCGGCGAACAGGGGCAGGCCACGGGGTGCCGGCCGCGCGTCCTGGGGGGCCTCCCCCGCGTAGCGGAGCACGGCCCGGTTGCGGCCGCCGTCGGCGAACAGGATCCCCGAGGACAGCGCGGCGGCCACCACTCCGCAGATCCCGGTGAGCCAGAACGCGGTGTCGAAGCCGAACTGCAGGGCGAGCGCCACCCCACCGGGCAGGATGACGACCTGTGGCAGTCCCACGGCCAGACCGTAGTAGCCGGTGGCCCTGCCGACCTGGGCCGGGGGCACCAGGCGGGCGGCCAACGCGGTGCCGGCCACGCTCACCATGCCGAACCCGACACCCCGAACCGCCGACACGGCGATGAGCGGGCCGAGGTCGGTGGTGAGGGCGAACAACGGCGTTGGCAGGCCCATGATGAGCGCGCCGACCGGGAACGCCCACTGGTAACCGGCGGCCCGATCCAGCAGCCAGGGCATGCCCAACTGGGTCAGGACCGTGGTGAGCATGAAGACGGCCGTGGTGGCCCCGGCGCCGAACTCGCCGGCGCCACCACGGGAGGCCCACAGGGGTACCAGCGGTAGCACCGCCGCGAAGCCGCACAGGCCCACCGCCGTGGCCAGGATGAGGAGCGTGAATCCGCGGCCCCTCAGCCCAGGGATGTCAGCGGAGGAGGTGACGCTCCCAGAGGGAGAACCGGATCGGATCATCCCCCCTTTGTACCGGGGTCGACACGTACTGTCTAAACACCCTCTTCGTCCCGGTTCGCTCCGTCGCTCCGTTCGTGGAGCCGTTCGTCGAGCCATTCGCGCAGACGGGACACGAGGTCGGGATCGACCGCCCGTTCGGCGTGCCCCATGCCGGGGATGATCCACAGGTCCTTGGGGTGGCGCGCCGCGTCGTAGATGGCCGTGGCGTGGGTGACGGGGAAGTAGGCGTCGGAGTCGCCGTGCACCACCAGCAGGGGCGCGGGCGCGACCTGGCCGGCGATCTCTCGCGGTTCGGCCGGGATGGGGTTCCAGTGCCGGTCGGTGACCCTGACCTTGCGGAAGCGTCGGAGGATGGCCCTGCCCAGCGTTTTCTCGATGGCCAGGTGAAGCAGGCGCATGGCCCGGGTGCCCCGGTAGTACCAGCGACTGGGGCCGCTGACCGAGACCACCGCGGTGCTTCCGCCGTAGATGGCGGCGTGGCGGATGGCCACGGCCGCGCCCATGGAGAACCCGACGGTGGCGATCCGGTGGTAGCCGAGCTCGCGCAGTCGACCCACGACGGCCTCCAGGTCGTGGATCTCGGCGTTGCCGACGGTGCTGTGTCCCCCGGAGCCGTGATGCCCTCGGAAGTCGAAGGTCATGACGTCGCCGACGGACATCAGTCCCTCGGCGATGCCCCGGGTGGGCGGGCTCTGATGGCTGCCGGTGAAGCCGTTGGCCAGGACGACGGCGGTGGTGCGGGGTTCGATGCCGCGCAGCAGCACGGCGTCGATTCCCACCCCGTCGGAGGTGGTGAGTCGGTAACGGTGCTCCCGCGAACGTGCGGTGTGATGGTCGGTGGTGTCGGACACCGTTCCATCGTGCCCGATCATCACCGGCCGGTCGGTCCCGACCCCGGTGTGTCGTCCCCGGGCCGATAGCGCCGATCGATCCACTCGTCCGGGTGGAGTCGGCGTCCGTCCTGGTCACGACCGGCCCCCGGATAGGGGGTCGGGTCGTCGGAGAGGAAGTCGCCGGGGACGTGCCCGGGCGGGGGTGGAGGGGCGCCGTAGGGAGTGCTCGGTGGCGGGCCCTGCCGGTAGGGCGGTTGGGGCTGTTGTGGCTGTTGGGGCGGCAGAGGCGGCTGCGGGGGTCCGGGCCTCCCGGGCCAAGGCTCCTGATGGGACGGCGCGCCATAGGGGTTGCCTGGAACACCGGGAGGCGGACCCTGCGGAGCGGGCGCTCCGAGAGGCCCGGGGTTCCCGAACGGCGGGGTACCCGCGGGCGGACCCTGTCCCGGCGTCACCCCGGTGGCCTCCTGGGGTTCCGCCGCGCCCTCGACCGCCTCGAACTCGCCGGTGTACCCCTCCTCGCACTCGTCGTCGTAGTAGTCGTCCTCGTAGGCGGCGTACTCGTCGGCCTTGGCCAACTCCGAGGCCGGTGGGAAGACGATCGAGCGCAGGTTGAGGGCGACGTGTACGAGGATCGGCACGACCAGACTGCCCGTGCCCAGGTACAGGATGGTGAAGAGCGTGCCGGAGAAACCGGCACTGACCAGCCCCCACCAGCCCTGGTAGAGGTGGGCCAGGGAGAACAGCACCACCGACAGGACCGCGGCGATCCACAGCGGTACGTCCATGCTCGCCACCAGGACGATGAACAGTCCGCGGTAGAGCAGTTCGGCGAACACACCACCGGTGACGGCCATGCCCGCGGCCAGGGCGCGTTCCTTGGTGGTGCGCGGCAGCAGCAGGTACTGGCGACGACCCGGGTCGGGCAACGTCATGGGCTTGGCGGGCGCCCGGCGGCCGCGGTGACCACGGTGGCCCCTGCGCCCGCGCGACTCCTCCGAGGCGTCGTCGCCGCTCCCCTTCTTCCTGTTCCTCTTGCCGAGCGCCGGCAGCTTCCCAAGGGCCGGGAACCGCTCCTTGGTGGGCATGCCGTTGACCAGTAGCCAGAAGGCGAGCAACGCCACCAGGCCACCGAGGGCACCACCCACGATCGGACCCCACGCGTCGGGGAAGCGAAGCCCGAGGTCCACCGGGTGCAGCTCCGGCGAGGTGAGCACCACCGCGAGCACGAGCACGCCCCACAGGATGTGGACGCCCATCGTGACGGCGTACAGCAGTTCCAGGGCGCGGCCGTCGCCCTCGCGGCGGGACAGCCACGAGAACGCGCGTCTCCCGAGAAGCGGCTCACCGACCGCAGCGAAGAACAGGAGCAGGACCGTCAACAGGGTCCCGGTGAGACTGAACTGGGGAAGGATCTCCGACCAAGGCACGGGGCATAGCCTAGAAGACCATCTCGGGTCATAGCGCCCCGAAGTCTCCATCCGTGGATGATCATCGGTCCTCCCCTTGTGATCAGGCCGGTGAACCGCGACCGTAGAGAGTGTCACAGGTCACACTTTCGGTGGTGGCTCTGGAGACCACCACCCGGACCCCGAAGGGCTGGGTAGCAGGGATGGTAGATCGAGCCGTAGCAGCACCGAGGGCCGACCGGCCCCAGAACATCCGCAACGTCGCCCTCGTCGGCCCGACCGGGGCCGGCAAGACGAGCCTGGTCGAGGCGCTCCTCCTCACCGCCGGGGAGATTCGACGCCCCGGCAGCGTGGAAGAGGGCACGACCGTCAGCGATCACGACGACGTCGAGATCCGCCGCCACCGGTCCGTGCACCTCACGGTGAGCCCGGTGATGGTGGACGGGGTCAAGGTGAACCTGCTGGACACCCCCGGATACGCCGACTTCATCGGGGCGATGCGCGCCGGCCTGCGCGGCGCCGACGCCGCCCTGTTCGTGATCTCCGCCCTGGACGGGGTGGACGGCCGCACCCGACTGTTGTGGCGCGAGTGCGCCGCCGTGGGCATGCCGCGAGCGGTGGCCGTCACCAAGATCGACCACCCGCGCGCCGACTTCGAGGGCGTGGTCGCCCAGTGTCGAGAGTCCTTCGGTTCGGGGGTGCACGCCGCCTACGTCCCCGCGTTCGAGGGCGATGGTGACCGACGCTCGCTCGTGGGCCTGTGGGGACTGGTCTCCGAGCGTTACTACGACTACTCCGATGGGGGCGGGCCCGGGTCCGCCCCCATCTCGCGTCTCGCGCCGGACCGGTTGGTCGAGGCCGCGGGGCCGCTCCGCGAGACCCTCGTCGAGGAGGTCATCACCGAGAGCGAGGACGAGGCGCTCATGGAGCGCTACATGGAAGGGGGAACCCTCGACCCGGACCTGCTCATCGCGGACCTGAAGCAGGCGGTGGCGGCGGGCGGGTTCCATCCGGTGCTGGCGCTCAGTCCCACCCGTGGCGTGGGGGTCCGGGAGCTGCTGCGCGAACTTCCGCTGTCCTGCCCCGATCCACTCCGGCGTCCCTTTCCGACGGTGGTCCGGCCGGACGGGCGCCCCGTGGAGGGGTTGTCCTGCGACCCGGACGGCCCTCTGGTGGCGGAGGTCCTGAGCACCACCGGCGACCCGTACGTGGGCCGGATGAGCCTGGTCCGGGTGTTCTCCGGCACCCTGACCCCGGATTCCGCAGTGCACCTGCACGGCCACGGAATGGGTTCGAGCCTGGGCCGCTCTGACGAGCTCGACCGCACCGGCGACGACGCGCGGATCGGCGCATTGTCGGTTCCGTTGGGCCGCGAGGCCCGCCCCGTCGACGCGGTGATCGCCGGTGACCTGGGCACGGTCGCCAAGTTACCGGCCGCGCGCACCGGCGACACCCTCTCCTCGCCGGAACTCCCGCTGCGGGTGTCCCCGTGGGCGTTCCCGGATCCGATGATGCCGGTGGCGCTCACCGCCGCCTCCTCTTCGGACGAGGACAAGCTCTCCCGGGCGGTGTCCCGACTGGTGGCCGAGGACCCCTCGCTGCGGGTGGAGGTCGACCCCGAGACCCACCAGATGGTCCTGTGGAGCCTGGGGGAAGCGCACCTCGACGCGGCCCTCGATCGGTTGGAACACCGGGACGGCGTGCGGGTCCGCACCGACGACATCCGCGTCCCGCTCCGGGAGACGTTCTCCATGCCCGCCCAGGGCACCGGCCGCAACGTGAAGCAGAGCGGTGGCCACGGTGAGTTCGGGGTCTGCCGGATCCGGGTGGAGCCGCTGGAGTCCGGTGCGGGGTTGGAGTTCGTCGACCGGATCGTGGGCGGTGTGGTGCCGCGCCAGTTCATCCCATCAGTGGAGAAGGGCGTGCGCGCACAGATGGCCGAGGGGGTGGATGACGGCCACCCGCTGGTGGACCTGCGGGTCACGTTGTACGACGGCAAGGCCCACTCGGTGGACTCCTCCGACATGGCCTTCCAGAAGGCTGGGCGTCTGGCCCTTCGCGACGCCGCCTCGACCTGTGACCGCACGGTGCTGGAACCGGTGGACAGCGTGACCGTGGAGGTGGACGAGGCCCATCTGGGAGCGGTGCTCAGCGACCTGTCGGCCCGGCGTGGCCGGGTGGTGGGCACCGAGGCGGTCGACGGCGGCCGGGTGAGCGTCCGGGCGCAGGTCCCGGAGTTGGAGATCGTGCGCTACGCGGTGGAACTGCGGTCGGTCTCGCACGGCACCGGCGAGTTCACCCGCGACTACCTCCGCCACGAACGTCTGCCCGATCACATACGCCGTCGTTAGGGCGTGTCAAAGGACGCGGCCGGGTCGGGTGCGGTCGGCCAGGGCGTCGAAGCGGAACGTGTTGACCGGGTGGCTGGAGAGCAGGTTGACCAGCATGACGAAGAACCCGGTGTCGGTGTGCGCGCGTGCGGCGATGTCGTCGAAGTCCACGTCCCGGTACAGGTACTTGCCCGCGGCCAGGATCCGCAGCCCTTGGACCCCTTCGGGGCAGTACTCGTAGGCGTGGTTGTCGGCGGTGTACTCCTGGGCGCGTCCCAGGGTGCTGCCCACCCCGGGGATGATGTTGGCGACCGAAACCCCGAACTGCCGCCAGAACGACGTGTGTCCGGCGGCGATGTGGCCCACCTCGTGACCGATCACGAAGCGCAGCGCGTCCGGGTCACGGGCGCCCACCTCGAACAGGTCGCTGTTGACGGCGACGTAGCGGCGGAACCCGTGGCCGGACGCGAACGCGTTGACGACGCCGTTGCCGAGCACCACGTAGGCGTCGGGCACCTGGTGCATGCCGAAGCGTTCGGCGGCCTCGGTCACCATCCGGTACGCCTCGGGGAACTGTTCCTCGGTGATGCGCACCCCGTTGACCCGCTGGCGGGCGTAGAGCTGGCCCCGCACGAAGTACACCAGCGCGGGGATGCTCAGCAGCAGCAACGGCTCGTTGGGGTCACCGGACAGGGCACGGCTGACCGCGCCCGCGATGGTGAACAGCGTGACCAGGACACATCCCATCAGAATGGGTGTTTCCCGGTGATGTCGCAGGGACCGGCGCACACGGGGGTCACCCCATCGCCACGGGATGGCCCCCACGCGCGGTCAGTACCGGTACTGGGAGCCGGGCCGATCGTCGTCGACCCCGGGGGGCGGGGGTGCGTCGTGTGCTCCGCCCGCCGGAGGCGGACCGCCGTAGGCCGGACCGGCCGGGGGACCGGAGGGCGGCGGAGGCGCCCCCTCCTCGTCCATGAGGGCGGCCATGTCCGCGGACAGGGTCGACTCCTCTCCCCTGCCACCGTGCCACTCGTCGCGCGGCTCCCGATCCTGTTCGCCCATGACCGCGCCCATGTCGGCGTCGGCGGTGGACTCCACGGCGGGCTCGTCGGGCGCCGGCCAGGACGAGGCGAGGAACGCGCTGTCGTAGGCGTCGTTGCTCTCACCGAACGGCGATCCCGTGGGGGGCGGTCCGGTGAGCGGGTCCGACCCGCTCTCGGAGGGCGGCGGGAAACCCGCATAGGCGTCCTGCGGCCCCGAGGGCACAGCCATGTATCCGTCCGCCACAGGGTCCGGGGCGGCGTAGCCCCCGGAGGAGGCCATGCTCTCGCCGCCGCCGGTGTGGGCGCGCGGGTCCGCCGCCTCGGTGGGAGCGGGTCCGGCGAAGGCCGGTCCGGCCGGAACCTCGGTCGGCGGCAGGCTCGGCGTCGACGGGTTCTGGTTGTCGCTGCCCAGGTAGGACAGGGCGGCCACGGTCATCGCGGCGAGCCCGGCACGCAGCGTGGGTTCGCGGGCCGGCGAGAAGAACGGCGAGTGGTTGCTCGGGACGTTGCCCATCTTCTCGTAGGGCGTGTCACCGGGGGCCGCCTCCCACACGTCGTGCGGGGTGGCGCCCACGAACCAGAACACGTACGGGATGGGCTGCGGGTCCTCGGGCAGACCGAAGCGGCAGAAGTCCTCGGTGGCCGGGGAGGGATCCGGCAGGTGGATGACGTACTCCTCGCCGAAGTAGGCGAGGTGCGCGGAGGCGACGTCGGAGGTGCTCGTCGGGTCGTTGTGGGTGACCCCACTGCCCTGGAAGCGCTCGACCCGGGGTTCGCGGCCGGCGCCGGAGGCCGCGGCCTCGGCGCGCACGATCCGCTCGATCGCCTGTTCCAGCTGCTCGGTGACGTTCTCGTTCAGCGCCCGGGTGCTGATCTCCAGGTACGCCTCGTCGGGGATGATGTTGGCCTTGGTGCCGGCCTGGATCCTGCCGACGGTGAGGACCGCCATCTCGCTGGGGCTGATCTCTCGGGAGACCACGCCCTGGAGGCGGCTGACGATGTTGGCCGCGATGAGCACCGGATCGACGGTGGTGTGCGGTTGGGAGGCGTGTCCGCCCTCGCCGAAAACGCGCACCCGGTAGGCGTTGGCGGCGCCGAGGATGATGCCGGCGCGGTGGGAGATGAGTCCTGCGGGCTGCGGGCCGAGGTGCTGGCCGAGGATGACGTCGGGGCGCCCGAACCGGTCGTACAGACCGTCGTCGATCATGCCCTGGGCGCCGTCGAGGGTCTCCTCACCCGGCTGGGCCACGATCATGAGGGTGCCGGCCCACTCCTGGCGGGTCTCCGACAGCAGGTCCGCGACACCGACCAGGCAGGCGGTGTGCGCGTCGTGGCCGCAGGCGTGCATGACGGGCACCTCGACGCCCTCGTCGTCCACAGCCTTGGCCGTACTGGCGTAGGGCAGCCCGGTCTTCTCCTCCAGGGGAAGCGCGTCCATGTCGGCCCGCAGCATCACCGTTGGCCCGGGGCCGTTGCGCAGGATGCCGACCACACCGGTTCCGCCGACGCCCTTGTGGACCTCGTAGCCGGTTCGGGTCAGCCATTCCGCGACGACACTGGCGGTGCGCTGTTCGGAGTGTGAGAGCTCCGGGTTCTTGTGCAGATCGACGTAGACCCCCTCCACGAGCGGGAAGATCTCGTCGAGGAGTCTCATGACCACGCTTCCGTGCTGAGCGGCACGGTTGGGGTCCACCGCGTGCGGCACGGTTTCCACCGCCTTCTTCGTTCTCGTCCTGGCAGAGGCTGCAAGGGGAACAGCCGCCTTCCTGCACCTTATCTTTGGGAGGGTCGCGGATTCACACCGGCGCGTCCCGTCCATAGGTCCGATGATGGGCACCTTGGGTGCACCGGTAAGTGCCATGGGTTAGGGTCTGCACACGGTAAGCCATCTCCGGTCCGCCTCCGCGCGGGCCCGTCGGGGCCCGCCCCACACCGCTTTCGGGGGATGCGACCGGCTCTGTGAACTTTTGCCGGATTCGTGCGAACCACTGGCGGACATGTGCATGTCTCAGTAAGGTAACGGATCATGTTCGCCGACACTCCTTCGGTGCCCCCGACGCGCGCCACGCGGCACCGGACCGGCCGGTCTCCCGCAACACCTGGCAGGTCGGTGCCCTCCCCCCGACCGACGAGTCCGGGGCGACGAAGAACAAACCCCACATCCCCGTACGACGGAGTCCCTAGTGGCCTCATCCTTGACCAGTCCGACGACCCCGCGAGCGAAGGGGGACCGGCGCGGCGCGAGCTCTGGTTCACCGAACGCCCGTCCACCGGAGAACGCGCCCGGTCGTGACGCCCGTCTGGACAACGCCAAGTTCATCCTGATCGCCCTGGTCGTCATCGGCCACGCGATCGAACCGCTCAGCGACTACAGGCCCTCCAGTGCCCTCTACTACTGGATCTACTTCTTCCACATGCCCGCGTTCATCATGATCAGCGGCTACCTCTCGCGGTCCTTCGACGCGTCGTCGAAGCGAGTGGAGAAGCTGTTCCTGTCGTTGGCGGTGCCCTATCTCATCTTCTGGACCCTGCACCAGACGTTCTACGCGGTCGAGCGCGGTGGTCTTCCCGACACCCTGTCGATCCTCAAGCCCACCTGGACCCTCTGGTTCCTGGTGGCGCTCTTCGTGTGGCGGCTGACCGTTCCGGTGTGGCAGCGGTTGCGTTGGCCCGTGGCCATCTCCCTGGCCATCTCGCTCTTCGCCACGACGACGGACCTGGGCACCACCCTGTCCGTGGGTCGTGTGCTCAGCCTGCTGCCCTTCTTCGTGCTGGGACTCAGCCTGCGCCGTGAGCACTTCGCCCATCTGGACCGGCTCTGGGTACGAATCTGCTCCGTGGTGGTCATGTTGGTGACGGCCGTCCTCGCCGTGCCGGTCTCCGACCGCTTCAGCCGGGACTGGCTGTTCTGGCGGGACAGCCTCACCGACCGCGACATCGATCCCCTCATGCCGAGCATCCTCATCCGGATGATCTTCATGGCCATCGCACTGGCCATGACGTTCGCGATGCTCGCGCTCACCCCCAAGCGGCGCACCTGGTTCACGTCGCTGGGCGCCTACACCCTGTTCGTGTACCTGGGTCACTCCGTGATCCTGCTCGTGCTCAAGGCGTCCCCCTGGCACGACGTGATGTCCGGAGCCGTGGGCCTGGCCACCACCGTCGCGCTCGGCGCCGGGATCACCCTGCTGTTGTGCACCCCTTGGGTACGCAAGGCCATGGGGTGGGCGGTCGAACCCCAACTCACCTGGCTGCTCCGTCAGGACGACAAGGGGCTCGCCGGAGCGAAGGCCGACGCCGCCCGCGCGGCACCTGAACCCGGACCCGAGGAGAAGAACCCGGCCCCCAAGACCTCGGTCTAAAAGATACGAAAGAAGGGGCGGTGCGCACCGCCCCTTCTTTCATGCCGGAAGGTCCCGGGCTCAGTCCTCGGTTCCGGCCGAAGGAGCCGCGGTGAGTTCGCGACGACGCACCTCGAAGCGGCGCGTCTCCTTCCACAGCCGCAGTACCAGGACCACCTCGAAGAGGGCCAGAGCCAGGACGGAGAAGACCGCCACCGGGATGATGAGGCTGTTCAGCGGAGTGAAGAACGCCACGATCACGGTGATCGGGGCGACCACGCACAGGAACATCTCGAACTCGATGCCGCTGAACAGGTGCGGACGCACGCGGTGCCGCATCAGCAGGCCGCGGGCCCGCGGGTACAGGCCCTTGGACGACGCGGAGGTCGCCTTGCTCTCGGACTCGGCGGACTCGTCGTCCTCGGGATCGGCGGCCTGGGAGGAGGTCGCGTAGTCGTGCACCCGGTCGGCGTCACCGGAGGCGATCGCCAGGGCCTGCCTCATGGACTTGCGGGTCTTGGCGACCTGGGAACCGTTGAGGTAGCGCAGCAGGTCGAAGAAGACCACCACGGGCGCGACGATCAGGTAGGCGGGGTCGTCGGTGATCAACCACTGCCCGATGAGCAGCGTCATCACGCAACCGAAGAAGCGGATGCGGTCGAAGACGAAGTCGACCCACGCCCCGAAGATCGAACCGTTGCCCTTCAACCGGGCGATCTTGCCGTCCATGCAGTCCAGCACGAAGCTCAGGTGGAACAGCAGGGCGCCGGCCACCAGCCAGATCCACCCGGTGTCACCGGCCCAGATCGGAGCGAGGAAGCACAGGGCGGAGAACAACCCCAGTACCCCGGCGCCCAGTGTGAGCTGGTTGGGGGTGATGTTCGTGCGGTTCGCCGTCCACACCACCAGCCGGCCGGCCAACGGGTCGACCAGGAAGACGGTCCACCAGGCATCCTTGGCCTTGTAGGTCTCTTCCTTGACTTGCGCGAGAGTGAAACGCGACATGCTGGATTTCTCCTGAAGGGATCTGGTGTCCCCTGCGCCCACCGGCGGCGGCGTCGTGTCACCGGCTCCGGGCATGGGTCAGGCACCGAGTCGAGGTGGGAATCGAGTCATCATTACAGACGGAGGTACCTCCAAGGTAGTCGGTCACGGCATACTTGAGTCGTAAGAGGGGGATCAACAGGGTGCCGCCGGCGCCTAACGGCGGAGTGGTCCACCCCCTTCGGTCTCGACCGAGGTAGAGGCATTGCGTTTTCTCAACGACCAGGTTCCCGATCAGGACCTGACGTACAGCGACGTGTTCATGGTCCCGGGCCGCAGCGCCGTGGGTTCCCGTCTCAGCGTGGACCTTTCGTCGCCGGACGGTACGGGGACCACCATCCCGTTGGTCGTGTCGAACATGACCGCGGTGGCCGGTCGGCGCATGGCGGAGACCATCGCCCGACGCGGCGGGATCGCCGTCATCCCACAGGACATCCCCATCGAGGTGGTGTCCGATGTCATCTCTTGGACCAAGCAGCGGAACCTGGTCTACGACACCGCCATCACCCTCAACCCGACGAGCACCGTCGGCGAGGCCCTCAACCTGCTGCCCAAGCGGGCGCACAACGCGGTGATCGTCGTCGACGACGACCGGCGTCCGCTCGGTGTGGTCACCGAGGCCGACTGCGCGGGCGTGGACCGCTTCGCACAGCTGCGCGACGTGATGTCCGACGAGTTGCTGACCATCCCCGCGGGCACCGAGCCCCGTGAGGCGTTCGGCATACTGCACGACTTCCGCCACCGGTTGGCCCCGGTCGTGGACGAACAGGGCGCCCTGGTGGGTGTGCTCACCCGCACCGGCGCGCTGCGCTCCACGCTGTACACGCCGGCCGTGGACTCGGAGAACCGGCTCCGCGTGGCCGCCGCCGTGGGCATCAACGGCGACGTGGCGGGCAAGGCCGCCGAGTTGCTGGCGGCGGGCGCGGACACGCTGGTGATCGACACCGCGCACGGCCACCAGGAGAAGATGATCGCCGCGATCGAGAAGGTCCGCGCGCTCTCTCCGAACGTGCCGATCGTGGCGGGCAACATCGTCACCGCACAGGGCACCCGCGACCTCATCGAGGCCGGCGCCGACATCGTGAAGGTCGGCGTGGGCCCGGGTGCGATGTGCACCACCCGGATGATGACCGCGGTGGGCAGGCCGCAGTTCTCCGCCGTGCTGGAGTGCGCGGCCGCCGCCCGTGACATGGGCGGACACGTGTGGGCCGACGGCGGTGTGCGCCACCCGCGCGACGTCGCGCTCGCCCTGGCCGCCGGCGCCTCCAACGTCATGGTGGGCTCGTGGTTCGCGGGCACCTATGAGTCTCCGGGCGACGTCCTGCGCGACGCGCAGGGCCGCCAGTACAAGGAGAGCTTCGGGATGGCCTCGGCCCGCGCGGTGAAGCTGCGCACCGCCGAGGACTCGCCGTTCGAGCGGGCCCGCAAGGCCCTGTTCGAGGAGGGCATCTCGACGGGTCGGATGTACCTGGACTCCGAGCGTCCGGGTGTGGAGGACCTCGTCGACCAGATCATCGCGGGTGTGCGCAGCTCCATGACGTACGCGGGCGCCACCTCGCCGGCCGAGTTCCACGAGCGTGCCGTGGTGGGCGTGCAGAGCGCCGCCGGCTACAACGAGGGGCGCCCCGTGGAGAACGGCTGGTAGACCCCGGCCACGGCGGACGACGAAGGGGGGAGGGGCTTCGGGCCCCTCCCCCGCTTCTCGTGTTCAGGCGCCCGTCGTCCCGCCCTTGGCCTTGTACTCCTTCCGGTACGCCCCGCACATGCGGTCGGCGTGCCGGATGGGTTCGGGGATGCGGTACTTGGGTGACATCCGCAGGATGAGGTCGGCGGCTCCGGCCAGGTCCACCCGGTGGCCCACGGACACGTACACCGGCTTGGTGCGGCTCCGGGTGCGCAGGGTGCGGCCGATCACCTCGCCGCCTTGTTCGGCGAGGGTCTCGGTGTCCTCGACGAGTTCGGAGCGTCCGGCCACCATGGGGGTCCAGGAACCACGTTCCTCGCCGGGCAGGGTGTTCCGTCCGTAGAGCACCGTCTTGGCGGAGCCGACCACGCGGGCGTCGAGGAGGACGCCGAGGTGGCTGGCGATCCCGAAGCGGCGGGGGTGGGCCAGGCCGAAGCCGTCGCTGACGAAGACGTCGGGGGTGACGTTCAACCCCTCGATGGCCTTGAGGACCGGCGGCAGCTCACGGAAGGCGAACAACCCGGAGATGTAGGGGAAGGAAGGGGTGTCGGCGACCAGGGAGGTGTCGACGACCTCCAGGGTGCGTGCGTCGAGGACCACCGCGGCGGCGGCGAGTTCGGTGTCGCCCACCCCGTAGCTGACGTCCAGGCCACAGACCAGTTCCACCGCGTCGGCGTCGAGTGGTTCGGAGCGCACGCGGTCGGCGAGCGACCGTTGGCGGGCCACCGCCTCCTTGGGGTCCATCGGCCAGTTCTCCGGGTCGTCCAGTGCCTTGGCCGCCCGTTCGGCGATCTCCGTCATCGGTCCCCCACCATCTTCCGCCTGTCTGCCAGGCGCAGTCTAGGCCGTACACCTCGGGCCATGCCCCCGTACACGGCCCGAGGTGGATCAGTGCGCGGCGCGTTCCACGGTGAACGGCTCTCCGTTCGCAGGGACCCCCACCCCGGCCCAGGTGAAGGGGAGACCGCCGGCCCGGTCCGGGTCGGCGTGGTCCATCAGTTGGAAGTGCAGGTGCGGTTCGGAGGAGTTGCCGGAGTTCCCGCACTCGCCGATCTTGTGGCCCGCGACGACGTGGTCGCCCTCCCGCACGGCGACGGAACCCTGCCGAATGTGGGCGTAGGCGGCGTACACACCGTCGCCCAGGTCGAGGATCACGTGGTTGCCGAGGATGCGACCTGGTCCGCCCAGGGCTCGGACGAAACCTTCCAGGAAGAGGTAGAGCAACCCCGGATAGGAGTTGCGGCTGAGGTGGTCGCGCTGTCCGTCCGAGGTGTGCACGACCGTGGCGTCGGCGACGGCGAACAGGGGCGCCCCGAAGGACGGGAAGTCGGCGGCCGGGCGCATGACCGGCCGCCAACCGTCGACGATCGGGCGACCGGAGTCGATGAGGATGTCGATCGCGAAGGTCTGCCCGAGGCCGTGGGTGCCGTGGCTGGGCACCTTGTCGGAGGGTCCGTTGAGTCCGGTCCACTCGCCCTCCACCGGTGGCGCGACCTCGATGGGGGGCAGGTCGATGCGGCGCGAGGTCCGTCGTCCGGCGAGCGCCCCGCACGCCATCGCGGCGAGGTAGAGGGCGAGCGCCGGCACGGCGACCAGGAAGCCCGCGTAGCCGGGGATGGGCGCGCCCAGGTTCGACGCGATGACCAGCACGAACACCACGGCCGTCAGCACGAAGAAGATCCGTGTCAGCACGGCACCCGTCTTGCGCAGCCTCACTTCGTTCATGGCCCCTCCTTGTCTCGTCCGCCCTGTCCACAGGATTACGCAATTACGTATCTATTGCAATAGATACGGGAAAACGAGTGAACCTGTGCGGGAGACCACAGTCCCGGGCGATCGCGGCGCGGGTTCGACACAGTACGGTGGAACCCGAATTTGTACTGACTGGTCAGTTCAAAAATAGGAGGACACCAGGAATGCGTCGGGCCACCGGAGCACGCGTGCACGCCGAGGACGTCACGCTCACCACCCGTGAGGGCCCCGTCTACACGGGGGTCGACCTCACCGCCCGGCCGGGAACGCTCACCGTCTTCCAGGCGGACTCCGGCGGAGGCCGCAGCTCCCTGCTCCTCACCCTCACCGGGCGTATGCGCCCCACCGGGGGCGAACTGCACGTCGACGGCCACCCGCTGCCCGAACAGGCGCGCAAGGTCCGCCGCATCAGTGCCCTCGGCCTCATGGACGACGTCAACGTGCTCGACGAACGCCTGCGTGTACGCGAACACCTCTCCGAGGCCCGCCTGCTGCGACTACGCCCCGCCGCGAGCACCGTCGCCGACGAGGCCATGGCGGCGGTCGGCCTGTCCGACCTGGACCGGAGCACCCTCATCAAGGAACTACCGATGCCCGAACGCCGACGCCTGGGCATGGCCCTGGGACTGGTGCACGAGCCCCGCCTACTGGCGGTGGACGACGTCGACGGCGGGCTGAGCCCCCAGAACCAGGCCGCCATGTGGCGCACCCTCAAGGACCTGTCCGACGAAGGACTCACCGTCATCGCCACCTGCGCCGACGCCCGGGAACTGGCCACGGTGGCCGATCACGACACCCAAGGACCGATCCCCATCCGGCAGCGCGACCGCCGCGAGGGAGGCGCCCACCGTGTCCAGGACTGACCGGACCCCGCGCCCGCGCCCGCTGGCCGTCCCCCGCCTCGGGCTGCTCACCATGCGGTCCTTCCTGCGGTCGCCCCTTCCCACCGCCGCGCTGGCCGCCCTGACGCTCATCCCCCTGCTCTACTCGGGGATGTACCTGTGGTCCTTCTGGGACCCCTTCGACCGCATGGAACACCTGCCCGTCGCCCTCGTCGTCGAGGACGAGGGGGCCGAGGTGGACGGTGAGCGGATCAACGCCGGCGAGGAACTCTCCGACACCCTCCTGGAACGCGGTGACCTCGACTGGCGCCTCGTCGACGCCGACGACGCCGCCCGAGGCCTCGCCGGTGGCGACTACTACGTCACCCTCACCGTCCCCGACCACTTCAGCGAGTCCCTCACCTCGCCCTCGCGCGAGCGGGAGGACCCCACCACCGCCCTGCTCGTCGCGAACTACAACGACTCCAACAGCTACATCGTCCGCCAGCTGGCCGGCAGCGCCTTCAACGAGATCCGCCAGGCCGCCGCCTCCTCCGCGATCAGCGACTACCTCGACCAGATCTTCCTCGGCTTCAACGAGATCCACGACAAGACCGAGGAGGCCGCCGACGGGGCCGACCGGCTCTCCGAGGGCGCGGGCGACGCCGAGAGCGGTTCCGGTGAACTCTCCGACGGCATCGACGACGCGCACACCGGAGCGGGCTCCCTCGACGAGGGGATCGGCGACCTGTACGAGGGTTCCAAGACGCTGGCGAGCGGCGCCGGCGACGCCTCCGAGCAGGTCTCCGCCAAGGTCGACGAGCTGGACACATTGGCCGACGACGTCCTCCCCCGGGTCGAGGAGGACATCCCCGACATCCAGGAGCGCGCCGAGCTGATCGCCGACGTGGCCGCCGGGGTGAACGACGCCCTCGACGAACTACCCGAGGAGATCGACGTCTCCGGCATGGAGGAGGTCGACGGCCGCCTCACCGCCTACCTGGAGGAGAACCCCGAGCTGGAACGGGAACAGCCCGAACTGCACGTGCTGCTGACCGACCTCCAGGACGCCATGGACACCGCCCTGGACGTGGCCGGGTTCGTCGACGACAACCGCGCGCAGATCGACGCGACCGCCGACGACGCCGCCGCGCTGAGCGAGCGCGCCACCGAGATCGCCGACGACCTGCCCGACATCGTGGGCCAGGCCGAGGACGCCCGCGATCAGATCGACGAACTGGACGAGGGATTGGCCGACCTGGCCGAAGGCGCCGGGAAGCTCCGCGACGGGCTGTCCACCGCGTCCGAGGGCGCGGGTGAGCTCAACACCGGTCTGGGCACCATCGGCGACGGCGCGGGCGACCTGCACGACGGGCTCGGGGAACTGTCGTCGGGCTCCGACGAGCTCGCCTCCGGCCTGGCCGATGGGGTGGAGGAGATGCCCACCTACTCCGACGACGGGCGGACCACCGCCGCCGAGATGATGAGCGACCCCGTCCGGCTGGACAGCGAGGTCGACAACGAAGTGCCCGACTACGGCACCGGATTCGCCCCGTTCTTCGTACCCCTGTCCCTGTGGGTGGGCGCGATGGTCGTGTTCATGGTGTTGCCGGCCCTGTCCGACCGCGCCCTGGCCTCGTCCGCGCCGTCCTGGCGGGTGGCGTGGGCCGGTCGGGTGGCGCCCATGGTGCTCGGCTGGGCGCAGGTGGCGGTCATGATGGCCGTCCTGCACCTGGGGTTGGGCCTGGAATCGGTGAACTGGCCGCTGATGCTGGCGTTCCTGTTGCTCACCGCGTCCGCGTTCGCCGCCACCGTGCAGTTCCTGACCGTTCGGCTCAAGGCGGCCGGTCGTGTGGTGGCGCTGGGGCTGCTGGTGCTCCAGTTGACCTCCGCCGGTGGCACCTATCCGATCGAGACCAGCCCGGGCTTCTTCCAGGCCATCGGGCCCTACCTACCGTTGTACTGGGGTGTGACCGCGATGCGGCACCTGATCGGTGGCGGTGACATGGCGTTGGTCGCACAGGCCTTCGGGGTGATGTCCCTGTGGTTGGTGATACCCCTGTTGTTGACGTGGCTCGCCGTGGCCCGCAAGCGCTCATGGACGATGTCCACGCTCCATCCGGCCTTGAGGATTTGACCGGCGGGCACAATGGAGGCGATGAACGTGCAGACCCCGGGCCCGGCCCGACGTGTGGGAGGCCGCCGCGAGGCGACCCGACGCAAGCTCTTCGAGGCCGCCGTGACCCTGGTGTCCGAACAGGGATACGGCGCCACCACGGTGGACGAGATCGCCGAACGGGCGGGAGTCGCCAAGGGCACCGTCTACTACAACTTCGGGGGCAAGGACGAGTTGTACGCCGCCCTGCTGGAATGGGGCGTGACCCGGCTGGCCGACACCCTGCGGCAGGCCGTCCCAGGTCCCGAGGTCGAGCCCCGCCAGGCGCTGACCGAAGTGCTGCGGGCCGGTGTGGTGTTCATCGGCGCCCACGAGGCGCTGGCCCGGCTGCTCATGGCGGAGACCTGGCGCACCAACCGCTCCTGGTACACCACCGTCCGACAGATCCGCACCCAGGCGATCGGGGTCATCACCGAACAGCTCGACGCGATGGTCGAACGTGGTCTGACCCGGCCGGACCTGGACACTTCACTTGCGGGATCCGCCCTGTTCGGCATGGTGGTGACCGTGGCACTCGACTGGCGGACGCTCCAACCCGAACGTCCCGTGGAGGAGATCCACACCACCCTTGCGCACGTGGCCGACGGATTGATCGGCTCCCCCACCCCGACGCGCTGAGCGTCACCCCCACCCCGCGCGAACCCGGAAGGACTCCCCCGACATGGCCGACCTCTATCCCCTGTTGCCGGCTCTGGCCGGAGCGATCATCCTGTTGGTCGTCGCCCGGGACACCCGAATGGAGCTACGCCTGATCAGACACGGCGTGCGGGCCAAGGCCCGGGTCATCGGCTACCACGAGACCTCGGTCGCGTCCCGGATGATCGTGCAGTTCCAGACCGAGGACGGCAAGGAGGTCCACGCCGAGCACGAGAACACGGGGTGGACCGCCTCCCGCGCGGGGGAGATCGTCACCGTCTCCTACGACCCGGACAGCCCCGAGCGGGCCCGGATCGTCTCCGCCCCCTGGTTGAGCCACTACGTGCGGGCGCTGTTCGGCACCCTGGGTCTGATCCTGGTACTGGCCGGGATGTTCCTCGGTTATCTGAACTGGAACGAGACCCCCTGAGGCTCATACGGGGGTGGGCCGCCGCTCCGGTGGGCCGGGGTGTTCGGTGTCGGGCGCCGAGTAGCGCACCAGACGTCCGGGCAGCCCGCCGTCCAGGGTGGCGCGGGTACGGACCCGGGTCCCGCAGACCAGGTCGACCAGTCCCGTGCCGTCGGAGCGCACCAGCGCGGTGCAGGCGTGCAGGGCGACCACGATCAGTGACCACCACCCCAGGCCGAGGGCGATGAGCGCCACGATGGGCGCGTGCAACAGGAGTGTGCGCGCCAGGACGCGGTGCCGGGCGGCCGGGCGGGCCGCCGTGGGTTCGGTCAGCGCGAGACGGACGGCGGAGCACCCCGGGGTGGACCGATCGCGACGCAGCAGGGGCAGGAAGAGCGAGAACACCACCGCCAGGCCGAGGAGCATGGCGGCGCGCACCTCGTTCTCGGCTCCGGGTTCGACCACTCCATAGGCGTGCGCCAGCGCGACGACGAGGGCCGATCCGTACCACCACGACCCCAGGTCCAGCAGGACGCCGAGAACCCGGCGGGTGAGGTCGGGGAGGCCGCGGTCGGGCACCGCGCCCGGCCAGGAGCGATGCGGACCCCACGGCCACAGCGCCGGCACCAGGCGGGCCAGGAGCCACCCGAGGAGGACCCCGGCCACGGCGATCCCCGTGAGCGCGCTCGCGTCGTCGGCGTAGGAACAGGGGTAGAGGCCCAACACTCCGGTCGCCCGGATCGCGGTCACCGCCAACGCCAGTGCCGTTCCCAGGGCGATGGTGACCAGGAGACCTCGACGGAAGCGGGCGCGGGCCAGGATTCCGACCGGGAGGAACACCCCGAGGGCGAGCAGGGCCGAGCCCACGTCCAGGGCGGGTGCCGGTCGAGGCACTACCGGGCACAACCCGTCGATGGAGGTCGGCAGGGGCCAGACCGCGTAGGCGGCCAGACCGATTCCGCTGAGCAGCGCGGCCAGTGTGAGCTGTCCGGGCCAGCCGACCAGGCGACCGTAGCGCCGGTGTTGTCCGCGTAGGTAGAGGGCGGACCCGATCACCATCAGCAGTGGCAGGCCGACCACCGCCACGTCGATGGCGGCCTGTCCCCCGCCGAACGCCTGCCCCATGGTGTCCCTCTCCCCGTTCCCGCGCCTCCGGGCCGCAACGCTAGTACGGACGAGGGCGAGGTGGGCGCGGTACCGAGTTTTTGGAACCCCATACCCATTGGTACGACGGTCGTATGTACCGGTGAATAACTGTTGTCGTACCCCTATGGCCGCATGTGACCTTTGTCCTATAGTCGTGCGCAACATCAGCACCATACTCACCAGTAGGTGGCAGACCAGCACTTGTATGAACATTTCACCGGTTCATGGCAGACTGCCTCCACCCCCGGATAATCCGGCGTTTCCCAGCCGAGATACGATCCCCAAAGCCGAAAACCCCCATATGTGGTTACTCTGCGGCAAGACCGTGTCACCCACACCCCAGGAGGGGCACGGCGTCTGGGCGGGAGGCGGTGTGCACACGCCGGTCGCGAAGAGCGACGAGGCGGACACGCCCCCGAGCCCGAATGACTCACCCCATGACGCGGAGCGACAGGAGCATCGTGCAGGCAGTACCGAGAAAACGTGGGCGTACGATCACCGCCCGTATCCGCGCCATGGTCATGATCCCCACGACCGCCCTGCTCGTGCTGTGGCTGGCCCTCACCATCGTTCTCAGTGGTGACGCGGCCTACCAGATCATCCGGGCCAAGGGCACCGAGGATCTGCTCACCCCTGCCGCGGTCGGCCTCGTGGACGCCATGACCGAACGCTCGGCCACGATCGCCTATCTGGAGAACCCCGACGACGCCGACCTCTCCCAGAGGATGGCCGAGGCCCGGCAGAGCACCGACGAGTCCCTCGGTGTGATCGTCGAGGACCTCATGGGCTTCGCCGACCTGGCCCCCGGTGACGGCGGCATGCACATCGAGATGCTGTACGGCATGTACCAGGACATCGACCAGACGCGCGAGGCCATCGACTCCGGTGACGCGGGCCGCGACGACGTCCTGGACTACTACAACGAGCTCATCCAACACGGCTCCGACAGCTTCGACAGCCAGGGCCGCACCGGTAACGACGGCGACGCGGTCAACCCCGGCTTCAGCGCGGTGTACATGTTCCGCACCGTGGACATCCTCGCCCAGGCCGACGCCCAGATCGCCCGAGGCTTCGCCACCGACGAACTCAGCGTCGAGGACCAACGCGAGTTCACCGCCATGATGGGCTCCTACGAGGCGTTTCTGCACGCCAACGCCCCCTACCTGGGGGGTCCCGGCCAGCAGGAGCGCTACGAGGCCGTCCTGGAAAGTCCCGAGTACGCGGCCCTGCAACAGATGCGGGCCGAGATCTCCGGTCGTGAGGTCGAGACCGAGACCACCACCGACCCGGTCACCCTCGCCCCGGAGACCGTCGACGACCTGTCCATGCCGGTGGACGAGGCCGCGTGGGACCAGGCCTACGGGCACGTCCTGACCGAACTCACCGCCCTGGGCGCCGACGAGGCCGACTACACGGCCACCGTGATCCGCAGGGACGCCAACCGAGCCGTGATGCTCGCGGTCGGCGGCAGCCTCAGTGTGGCCGCCGTGGCCGGTGCCGCCTTCTACCTGGCACGGCGTTCCTCCCGCAACCTCACCGAACGCCTGCTGACGCTGCGAGACGAGTCGCAGTCGCTGGCCGAGGAGCGTCTCCCCTCCATCATGGGGCGCCTGCACCGCGGCGATCGGGTCGACACCACCACCGAACTCCCCGAGCTGCGTGTCGAGGACGACGAGATCGGTGACGTCGCCAAGGCCTTCAACACCGCCCAGCGCGCCGCTGTCGATGAGGCCGTGCAGCAGACCGAACTGCGTCACGGCATCAACCGCGTCTTCCTCAACATCGCGCACCGCAGCCAGACCCTGGTCCACCGCCAGCTGCGCCTGCTGGACAAGATGGAGCGCGAGCAGGAGGACCCGGAGCAGCTCTCCCAGCTGTTCAAGCTGGACCACCTGGCGACCCGTTCGCGTCGTAACGCCGAGAACCTGCTGATCCTCGGCGGTGAGGCCCCCGGTCGCACCTGGCACCGCCCGATGCCACTGATCGACGTCCTGCGCGGCGCGATCTCCGAATCCGGTGACTACACCCGGGTCAAGCGCGAGCGCATCGCCCGGGTCGACCTCAACGGCCCCGCCGTCGCCGACGTCATCCACCTCGTCGCCGAGCTGGTCGACAACGCCGCCATGTTCTCGCCCCCGCACACGAACGTCCGGCTGAGCAGCGATGACGTGCCCAACGGCGTGACGGTCGAGATCGAGGACCGCGGCCTGGGCATGACCGAGAGCGAGCTGGAGTCGGCCAACTCCCTGTTGGCCGAGCCGCCCGAGTTCGACGTCATGCGGCTCAACGAGAAGATGCGTCTGGGTCTGTTCGTGGTCTCGCACCTGGCCCACCGCCACGGCATCCGTGTGCACCTGCGTCCCTCGCCCTATGGCGGTGTGCAGGCCATCGTCCTGCTGCCGCAGGAGATCATCTCCGGTGACCGCACCCCGCTGACCTCCTCCCAGGACTCCAAGGAGGACATCTGGGAGGTGCGCGAGATCGTCGATCGCACCCCCGAGGCCGCCCTGGAGTCAGGTCGGACCGACGGTGAGGGAGACACCGACAAGCCGTTGCTGACCTCGGTCGCCACTCCGGTCGAACCGAGCACGGGTGAGGACGTCCTGGCCGGGCCCGGGGACGAGCGTCCTCCGCTGCCCACCCGCGGCTCCCGGATCAGCGCCGTGCCCGACACCTCGACCGAGGCCAAGGCGCCATCGACCCCGTCTGCTCCTTCGGCCCCGGAGACGGTGCCGTCCGGCGGTGGCCGACCGGCGCTGCCCAAACGACGCCCACAGGAGAACCTCGCACCCCAGTTGGCCGACGACCCCTCCTCCGAGGGCTCGGGCGGACCCGCCTCCGGCTCACGGGACGTGACCCCGCACGCGCTCGACAGCTCGGAACGGCTGGAACGTCTGCGCAAGAACATGTCCGCGTTCCAGAGGGGGACGGACCGTGGACGACGTGAGGGCCGGCAGAACACCAACGACACCGACAAGGACTCGTAACCGTGACCAGTATCGAAAGCGCAGGCGGGACCGCCGGCAAGAAGGACATCGACTGGCTGCTCGACGAGCTGCTGGACCGCGCGGTCGGTTCCCGGCACGCGATCGTCCTCTCGGCCGACGGCCTGCTCATCGGCCGTTCCCGTGACCTGGTCAAGGAGGACGCCGAGCACCTGTCCGCCGTGGCCTCCGCGTTCCAGAGTCTGGCCCGGGGCACCGGCCGCCACTTCGGCGGCGGCGAGGTACTCCAGACGGTCGTCGAAATGGAGCAGGCCTACCTGTTCGTCACCGGTGCGGGACGTGGCGCCTGCCTCGCCGTCCTGGCCGAGGAGAGCGCCGACGTGGGACTCATCGCCTACGAGATGAACGTCCTGGTCGAGCAGGTGGGCCGTTACATGGACGCCGCGCCTCGCCACGAGGGCGCTACTCCCGAAGCCAACCGATAGGGGTCGGTATGCAAGCGCATGACGAGTTCCCGGGCGGTATACGTCCCGTCCCACCCCAGCGTGACGTGGTGGGCGACTACGGCGAGGATTCCGCCCCCGAGGAGGCCGGCCCGCTCGTACGCCCCTACGTGATCGCGCAGGGCCGCGACCACGCGGACACCGTCCAGTTGGACATGATCAGCGTGGTGATCGCGGCCAAGCGGGCCGAGGTCGACGAACTGGCCCTCGAACCGGAACAGCTGCGCATCCTGGAGCTGTGCCGAAGGCCGCAGTCGGTGGCCGAGGTCTCCGCTCACCTGGACATCCCGGTCGCCGTGGTCAAGGTGCTGATCAGCGACCTGCTCAACCGGGGCCTCGCCCTGGCCAGAGCCCCCTACAAAGCAAAGAGCCCGGTGAGCCGGGACGTACTCCAGGCGGTACTCGATGGCATCCACAGACTCTGACCCTGGCACCGAGGCCCCGGTTCCCTCGGCCCTGAAGATCCTGGTCGCCGGTGGCTTCGGCGCCGGAAAGACCACCTTGGTCGGTGCGGTCAGCGAGATCGCCCCGCTCAGCACCGAGGAGGTGATGACCGAGGCCAGCTACGGGGTCGACGACCTGTCCGGGGTGGAGTCCAAGTCGACCACCACGGTGGCGCTGGACTTCGGCCGCATCACCATCAACGAGAGCCTGGTGCTGTACCTGTTCGGCACACCCGGCCAGGAGCGTTTCTGGTTCATGTGGGAGGAGCTGTCGGAGGGCGCCCTCGGCGCCATCGTCATCGCCGACACCCGTCGCCTGGAGACGTGCTTCGCCGCGGTGGACTTCTTCGAGCGTCGCGGCGTGCCTTTCGTGGTCGCGGTGAACTGCTTCGAGGGAGCCCACCTGTACGAACCGGAAGAGGTCCGCGAGGCGTTGAGCCTGAACCCGGAGATCCCGGTCGTCCTGTGCGACGCCCGCGACCGGAAGTCCGCCAAGGATGTGCTGCTGACCCTGGTCAACCGCGTCGCCGAGAGCGTCAGCGCCTGACGGCCCCGGATCGTTAGGCGGTGGACACCCCCCACTTCCCCTGTACACGCGGGCCTTCCGGGTAAAGTCGGGGCGACGAAACGGAGTGACGTTTCGTGTACCCGACGACCCTGGATCCGTCTCGGGCGGGCCAGGACGAAGGTGGGAGTTCCCATGAGACGTTTCGACCTGCACGACAAGATCCAGAAACTGGACGCCGAAGCGGACTGCGAGGAGATCGTCCGCCTCCTGGGAACGCGGGAGTTCCCCTGGGACATCGAACAGGCTCTGGGCCTGGCGCTGTACCGCACCTACGCCATGCCCAGCGTCGGACAACTGCTCGGTGACACCCATGAGTTCACCGAACGCACCCAGCACCGCTACGACGACACCGCGCTGATCCTGAACGACATCATGGAGCACGGTTTCGGCCCCGGCCGCGGCCGTGACGCGCTGCGTCGGATGAACCAGATGCACCGCTCCTACGAGATCAGCAACGAGGACTACCTCTACGTCCTGAGCACCTTCGTCGTCATGCCGGTCCGCTGGCTCAACGACTACGGTTACGGATGGCGCCGCCTCACCGACCACGAGATCGCCGCGAGCACCAACTACTACCGCAAGCTCGGCAAGCACATGGCGATCAAGGACATCCCGGAGACCTACGAAGAGTTCCGCCGGCTCATGGACTCCATGGAGGCGGAGCACTTCGCCTACACCGAGGGCGGCCGCGCGGTCTCCGACGCCACCCTCGAACTGATGGTGAACTTCTACCCGTCCTGGCAGCGCCCGCTGGTCCGTCCCTTCACCAAGGCCCTGTTGGAGGACGGCCTGATCAAGGCGTTCGACTACCCGGAACCGTCCGCCTTCTGGCGCAAGGCCAGTGACCTGGCGATGAAGGGCCGGGCCAAGGTGGTGCGGCGGATGAAGCCGCGCGAGGAACCGCGTTGGGCCCGGATGAGCCCCAACATCCGCATGTACCCCGACGGCTACGACCCCTCCCGCATCGGCACCTTCCCCAAGGGTTGCCCGGTCCCCCACGACATGCTCACCCAGGAGGTCGCCGCCACCGGAGCGAAGGTCCCCGCTCCCGGCCAGGCCATCGCCCCCGAACGGCGTTGACACCCCTCCCCGGAGGACCCCTGAGACATGAGCCGGGCCCTGGGCCGGGCATCGCCTCGCACCGGACCTACGCGGTCCCCGGCCTCGGTGAACTCCTCGATCGGACCGATGGGTTCACCGAGGCCTGAGCGACCGCCGCCGCGTGGATGCGCAGGAAGGCGTCCACTCCCGACCGGACCACCGCGCGCACCTCTTCCTCCGGCAGCGGCAGCGCCCCGAAGAACGCCCGGTTGTTGACGGGACTGCGCACCAGGGCCATGTAGTGGCCCGCCGCCTCGTCCTCCTCATCGGGTTCGAGTGCCAACAGGCCGCGGTCGGCCATGCCCCTCAGGTACGTGGCCAGGGTCCGCAGCGAAAGGCCGGGGCCGCGCGCCGTCCACACCCTGGCGGCGTCCGGGAAGTGCGCGGCCTCGGAGATGAGCAACCGGACCAGGGCGCCGTGGTCGGGTCGGCGTCCGTTCGGGGAGAGCCACTCGTCCCCGAAGGCGATCAGCGCGGTCCGGGCGTCCTCGGCGTCGGCGAGGTGGCGTTCGGCGATGCGGGCGTGGTCGGCCGCCAACGCGGCGCTGCTGCGCTCCACGATCGTGACGAACAGTTCCCGTTTGTCGGCGAAGTGGTTGTAGATGGTGCGTTTGGAGACCCCGGCGTCGGCGGCGATGGCGTCCACCGAGGCTCGGGTGTAGCCCTCATGGAGGAACACACGCAGCGCCGCCTCCACGATCGCCTCGCGTTTGACCTCGGAACGGCGTGCGCGCGCCTCATCACAGGGGTCCGTCATCGCCCACCTCCACCGTGGCCGCACCGATCCGTCTACCCCCACCAGTCTGGCGCACCTTCGGTGGTCCCCGACCGTCTCCTCGGGAAACTGCACCGTGTAGTTTCCTTGTGATGGCCGAGCACGATACCTCCCAGACCACGCCGGACCCCTCCCTGGCTCCCGCCCCCATGCCCGCTCCCACCCGACTCGACCCCGCGTTGTGGAAACTCGCCGGGGTCCTCCTCGTCGGGGCGATGGCCGCGCTACTCGACACCACCATCGTCAACGTGGCGGTCGACCACCTGTCCCACGCCCTGGACGCCCCCGTGTCCACCGCCCAATGGGTGGCCAGTGCCTACCTGCTCTCCACCGCCTCCGTCATCCCGGTGACCGGTTGGGCCGTGGACCGGTTCGGACAACGCGCCACCTGGATGATGGCGCTGGGCCTGTTCGGTCTGGGGTCGTTGCTGTGCGCGACGGCCTGGTCGATCGAGAGCCTCATCGCGTTCCGCGTGATCACCGGGTTGGGCAGCGGCATGGTCCTGCCCCTGGTCATGACGGTGCTGGTGCAGGCCGCCGGACCGCAGCGCCTGGGGCGGGCCATCGGGCTACTGAGCGTGCCGATCCAGATCGCGCCCGCCATGGGCCCGGTCCTGGGCGGTCTGGTCCTGGACTCGCTGGGGTGGCGCTGGATCTTCCTGGTGTCGATCCCCCTGGTGGTGCTCGCCATGATCCTGGGCGTGCGCGGTGTGGAGCGCGGTGATCCGCGGTCGAGTGAGCGGCTGGACGTGCTGGGGTTGGCGTTGCTCTCCCCCGGGATCGCGACCATGCTCTACGGGTTGTCGGTGCTGGGCGACGTCCGGTTCGCGCCGGTGTTCGTCGCCGTGGGGCTGCTCCTCATCGCGGGTTTCGCGGTGCACTCCCTGCGTCGTCGCTCCGGCGGCCCCGCCCCCGTGATCGACCTGCGGCTCTTCGGTGACGTGCTGTTCCGGTTGGGCGCGATGCTCATGTTCGTGTTCGGGCTGTGCATCTGGGCGGGCATGTTCCTACTGCCGTTGTTCTTCCAGCAGGTGCAGGGGACCACGGCGTTGACGGCGGGGCTGTTGATGGCCCCGATGGCGGCCGGGGTGGCTCTGGTCAACCTGTTCGTCGGCCCGATCGCCGACCGCAGCGGCCCCCGCTACCTGGTCGTGGGCGGGTTGCTGGTGGGCGCCGTGGCCACCGCGCCGTTCGCCGTGGCGGGACCGGACACCTCGCAGGCGCTGCTCGCCTCGGCGATGTTCGTACGCGGTCTGGGTCTGGGTACCGCGATGGTCCCGATGTTGGCCACCGCCTACCGCGGGTTGCCCTCCGACCAGGTGCCCCGTGCCAGCAGCGCCCTGAACGTGACCCAGCGGATCGGCGCCGCGGTGGGCACGGCCGCGCTCGCCCTGTTGCTGTCATCGCTGCTCGCCGGCGGCACCGTCCCCACCTTGGCGTTCCAGGCCACCTTCTGGTGGATGACCGGGCTGACGGCGCTGGCGCTGATCCCGGCGATGTTCCTTCCCAAGGCCCGCCCCTGACCTTCAGCGCCCCAATCTGCGCCAGATCGGCCGCGGCATCAGCCGCATTCCCGTGAACACCGGCCGCAGAACGCTCGGCGCCCACACGGTGGTCGCCCTGCCCCGCAACCCCTTGGCCACGGCATCGGCGACCTGGCCCGGCGTGGCGGGGAAGGGCGCCGGGTCCACGTGCGCGGACATGCGGGTGGCCACGTACCCCGGGCGCACCACCAGAACGCGTGCGCCGCTGCCGTGCAGAGAGTCCGCCAGCCCTTGCGCGAACCCGTCCAGGCCGGCCTTCGCGGACCCGTAGACGAAGTTGGCGCGGCGCACCCGGACCCCCGCCACGGACGACAGCACCACGAGCGTGCCGTGGCCCTGTTCGCGCAGCCTGGCGGCGACGGCCAGGTCGACCGACACGTGTCCGGTGAAGTTCACCGCCGCCGAACGGGCGGCGGCGTGCGGGTCCCCGTCGTACTCGGCCTGCTCCCCCAACACACCGAACGCGTCCACCACCACGTCCAGGTCGCCGACCAGCTCCACGGCGGCGGCCACCGTGTCGGCGTGGGTGTCGGTCGCCTCGGCCTCGAACTCCAAGGAATGGACGGTGGCGCCCAACGCCTTCAGGACGCTCGGCGGTTCGGCGACCCCGCCACGGGCGGCCAGGACCACCTCGCGGGCGCCCTCGCGCACCAGTCGTTCGACCACGGCGAGGCCGATCTCGCTGCGCCCGCCGAGCAACAGCACGGTGCGCACCTTTCCCAGCGAGTCGCGCATGGGGTTTCCTTCCGGTCCGGGTGGGTGGTTCAGAGGAGCCGCAGCCGGCGGGCCAGGTCGGAGACGAGGACCCCGTCGGGGTCGACCCGTTCGCGCACCTTCCGCCAGGCGGGCAGGTCGGGGTACATGGCGTGCACGGCCTCGGCGTCCGCCCGGCTGTCCTTGGCCAGGTACAGACGTCCGCCGGCGGCGAGCACCCGTTCGTCGAAACCTCGCAGCAGCCCGGCCAGACCGGGGAACTCGGCGGGCAGGTCCAGGGCGAGCGTCCACCCGGGTCGGGGGAACGAGAGCGGCCCCGGGGTGGGCGCGCCCATGCGTTTGAGGACCGCCAGGAACGAGGGCGCGCCGGCCTTCGACAACCCCTCCACGACGTGGCGCAGGGTGCCCTCCTCCCCGAAGGGCACCACGAACTGGTACTGCACGAACCCGTGCGGACCGTACATGCGGTTCCAGCCCCGCACCTTGTCCAGCGGGTGGAAGAACCCGCCCAGCGGTCGGGCCTGCCCCCGCCTGCGCTCGGGCGCAGCGTGGTGGTAGGCGGTGTTGAAGGCGCCGACGGTCGCCCGGTTGAGCAGGCGCGGCGGCGCCCACGGCGGTGCGCTCAGTGGAGCACTCGGGCGGTACCGGAGGGGTTCGCGGCGCAGCGGCGCGGGCAGGTCGGTGACGCGGGCGTGGTGGGCCCGGGTCAGCACCCCGCGACCGGTGGCGGCCCCCCGGGCGAGCAGGTCCACCCAGCACACCGTGTACCGGTAGTCCTGGTCGGTGCGCTCCATCAGGTCCAGCGTGGAGTCGAGGTCGCCGGTCCGGTCGGTGTCCACCCGCATGTGCGCGGTCTCCACGGGGATCACCCCCAGACGCACGGAGGTGATGACCCCGGTCAGGCCCATCCCGCCGACGGTGGCCCAGAACAGTTCGGTGTCACCGTGGTCGGGACCGATCTCCAGGGCCTCGCCTCGGGGCGTGAGGAGGGTCAGGGAACGCACGTGGGCGCCGATGGAGGAGTCGACGTGATGGTTCTTACCGTGGACGTCGGCGGCGATCGCCCCGCCCAGGGTCACGTGTCCGGTCCCGGGGGTGACGGGTGGGAAGTACCCGCGCCGCAGCAGGTGCGCCATGAGTCGGCGCAGACTCGTACCGGCCGGCGCGGTGACCTCGCCGAGGTCGGGATCGAGCCGGGGCGGTCCGGTGAGTTCGGTGCAGTCCAGGACGAGTCCTCCGGCGGCCTGCGCGGCGTCGCCGTAGGAACGGCCCAGTCCACGGGCCAGTGCGCCGCGCGGCCCGGCCTGGGCCAACGCCTCCGCGGCCTGTTCGGCGGTGCGCGGGCGCACCACGGTGGCGGCGGTGGGGGCGGTGCGGCCCCACCCGGTGAGGAGGGTCGGTCGACTCACAGGTAGATCCCCAGTCCGACCAGGAGGACGAGGGCCACGAGGACGAGCTGCAGGGGGCGGTCCCGCAACGCGATCTCCTCGGGTTCCTCGCCCGCGCCCCGGTCCACGAGCAGGTTGTAGCGGAGCACGAACATGATGAACGGAACGATACTGGCCGCGTGGAACGGGGACTGCGGTCCCGCGGACTGTTCCAGGGCCCAGAGACAGTAGGTGACGATCATGGCGCCGGAGGCGATCGTGCGCATCTGGGCCAGGTAGCCGGGCGTGTAGCCGAGCAGGGCGGCCCGGGTGGGGCGGGTCTCCTCGGGGGCCTCCGCGAGACCCCGCAGTTCCGCCTCTCGTTTGCCGACCACCACGAGCAGGGCGGCCAGCGACACCACGATCACGAACCACGAGGTCAGCGGCACCCCGACCACGTAACCGCCGGCCATGGCGCGCAGCACGTGACAGCCCGCCACCGCCACCAGGTCGACGATGACCATGTCCTTCAGAAACCAGGTGTAGGTCAGGGTGAGGACCACGTACACGCCGAGGACCACGCTCAGCCCCGGGCTCCCCAGCGCGAGGGAGGCCAGGGGCGCCACGGTCACGAACAGGACCCCGGCCACGACGGCCACGGGCACCGGGAGGGCTCCGGAGGCGATCGGGCGGTGACGCTTGCGCGGATGCCGCCGGTCACCGTCCACGTCACGGACGTCGTTGAGCAGGTAGGTGCCGCCGGCGGCCACACAGAACAGGGCGAAGGTCGCCGCGCACAACAGCAGGGAACGAGGATCGGTGAGCGCGCCGGCGGCGGCCGGGGCGGCGAAGACCAACAGGTTCTTGAGCCACTGTCGCGGGCGACAGGCCCGCAGCAGGGCCGAGGGCAGTCCCACGACGTCACTCCGCCCGGGTCGGTTCTCGGTCTCGGGGGCCGTGGTCACGCGTTCCCCCTCTGGGTCCGGCGATGGTACGTGGATGCGGGAACCGGACCGCCCACGGGGGTGGCGGGCGGTCCGGTGGGATGGTCCGGCTCGGGGCAGTGGCCGGGGGGATGGGGGGCGGTGGGGTCTACTGGGCGGCGCGGCGTCCGGTGACGAGCAGGACGACGGCGATGCCGATGAAGCCGACGCCGGCCACGAGCGAGACGATCGGCAGCGTGGTGTTCAGCAGCGGCAGGACCGCACGGGCCTGGTCGGTGTTCTCGATGGCGGCGGCGCGGGTGGCGTCGTCGTAGACGAGTTCACCGCTCATCATGGTCAGCACCTCTTCCCCGTCCACGACGACGACCTGGTGGTGGTCCTCGCTGACGTTGATCGGCGAACCACTGACCGGTTCGATCCAGTAGGTGCGGGTGATGGAGAAGGTCACGTCACCGACGACGTCGCCCTCACCGTCGAGACCGGCGACCTCACGCGGGATCTCCCGCTCACCGATGACGGTCGGGTCGACGGTCTGGACGAACTTGTAGGCCTCGACCCCGTCGACGTCCTCGACGCCCTGGAACTCCATGGGGACGACTTCCTCGACGGTCGTCTCGAAGAAGTCGTAGTCCCGCTGTTCGGTGTTGAACGGGAACTTCCAGGCCTGGCCGCTCTGGGTGACGCGCTCTTCGTTCACCATGGCGTCGCAGCAGTCGACCGCTTCACCCGTGACACGGTCGTGCCCGGTGCGCCGGCTACTGGAGCTGATCCCGAAGTCCGTGTCGGAGTCCTTGATCCAGGTGAACTGGTCCCACACCACCACGTCGTCGGTGCTGGAGGCCACGTCGGCACGCAGGGTGGAGTGCGCCTCGACCTGGGCGTTCTCCACCTGCTCGACGTCTTCGATGTTGAAGTAGGTGGCCTCGCCATTGAGGACGGTGGCGTTGTAGTAGTCCAGTGGAGTCTTCATCAGGGAAGTGGCCATCCACATGCGCATCATGGGTGCCAAAGCGAGACAGAAGACCCCCAGCGCGATGAGAACGACCGCAACGGTACGGCGCATGTGTGCCCTCCTGGGCGGATGAGAGTCCGGATCTGGAACTAGGTTCAGTTCCGGGTAGAGTACTGCCCAGTAGTGAACGACGTCACCTGGGCGTGTCTGAATTTTTATAACACGTTCTAGTGAAACGTGTTCTGGCTCCCTCCCGCCCAGGAAGGCCCCATGGCGCCCACGCCCACCGCGCCCGAGGACCCCACCTCCGGCAGCCCCCGGACCGACGCGGCCGACCCCGAGCGCACGCTCCCCCAGGTGAGCGGGCGCCACCACGCCCTCGACGGGATCCGCGCCCTCGCCTGCCTGATGGTCCTCATCGTGCACGTGTCGACCGAGACCGGGGACGCTCTCGCGCCCGGGATCCTCGGCGGGGTGCTCAGCGCGACGGCGCTCGCCGTCCCCCTGTTCTTCGCCCTGTCCGGAGTGCTGCTGTACCGCCCGTGGGCCCGCGCCGCCCTGGACGGCACCCGTGGCCCGAACGTGCCCTCCTACCTGTGGCGACGCGTGATGCGCGTCTTCCCCGCCTACTGGGTGGTGGCGACCACCGCGCTGGTGCTGTGGGCCGGGGAGCACCGCGATTCGGTGGTGCACTGGATCGAGGTCCTGACGCTGTCCTTCCCGTTCAACACCAGCCCCCACTGGGCGGGACCGGGACCCTACGGACTCGGACAGATGTGGAGCCTTTCGGTCGAGGTGTCCTTCTACCTCACGCTTCCGCTGTTCGCCGCGGTGCTGCACCTGTGGGCGCGCGGCGGCGCGACGGTGAACGCGCGCGGGAAACGGCTGCTCATCGGCCTGGCCACGATGACGGCGCTGTCGTTCCTCGCGTTGATCCCGCAGTACTTTCCCGAACCCAGCGAGCACATGCACTCCTGGCTGCCGCGCTGCATGGGCATGTTCGCGGTGGGCATGGGGTTGGCCGTCCTGTCGGAGTGGGCCTGGCGCGAACCCGGCGCGGACGGTCCGGTTCGCAGGCTCTGCCGCACCATCGCCGCCTCCCCCGGCCTGTGCTGGCTGGTGGCGGCCGCGTTCTTCCTGTTGGAGGCGACCCCCGCCGCGGGCGGCCGCTTCTTCGAGCCGGGCAACCTGTGGATCTCCGCGGTCGAGAACCTCACCAACATCGGCTTCGCGCTGTTCATGGTCGCCCCCGCGGCTCTGGCGCCCCGACCGAAGGAGGGGCCACCGCCGGCCCTGCGCACCGCCCAGGCGTGGCGGGACGGCGCGTGGCTGGACGCCGTCATGCGACACCGGGTGATGGTGTTCTTCGCACCGATCAGCTACGGGGTGTTCCTGTGGCAGTTCGTGGTGCTGTACCTGTGGCGCGACTTCACCGGGCAGGAGATCTTCGCCGGGTCGTTCTGGCTGGACATCATTCCGGTCCTGATC
>NZ_JBEYLC010000052.1:0-44404 GCF_040635885.1 Nocardiopsis sp. NPDC006832
TCCTCCACAACAACCTCTACCTCCCGATCGTGTCCCTGAAGGAGTTGCAGGCGGGCTTCGCCCCGGAACAGCTGTACCTCGACAACGTCACCCGATTCGGACACTGCTTCGCCGCTGATCCGCTCATCAACCTGACCGACCTCGACGAGGCCGGCGAACTCCGCGACGGTGGGGCCTACCTCCTCGCGTCCAGCGTGCCTGGAATACGGACGGCTCTCCTCCTGCATCGCCACGTCTGAGACCGCACACCGAGGTAGACACTCACCGGAGCGAACCATGCGCAACACCGGACACCAGAACGAGCCGCGTCTCGACACGACCACCTCCCTGCCGATCCGCCCCCACCACTTCTCCCCGCAGACCTGCGACGCCGTCGACGCGGTGCTCGCCCAACAGCCCCGCGTCTGGCTTCGGCGATTGCTCGGCGACGCCGAGTCCCAGCAGACGAGGCTCCTCGCCCTGCGTGTCGCCGACACCGTGCTCGACGCCGCCTCGGACGAAGCCGAAGCCGACCCGGTCGAGCTGATCCTCCGCCGTCGCGAGGCGATCCGGGAGCGTATGGAGGCGTATAGGGGCGGACCGGCGTGGGATCGGCTCGTGCGCCAACGAGCCCCGCTCGCGCTGAGCGCCGGCTGCTGGCTCGACATGATCTCGCAACCCGCCACGGAACCCGCCGTCATCGTCAACCGTCTCGGTGCTCACCAATTCGCCCTCAAAGGCGAAGGCGTCGTCACCGACTCGCTCGAAGCGGTGCGCCGCCGTGCCCTGGAGGCCGCCGGGATCCACTTGCCGCCCCTACGCGCCACCGATTTCGCCGGCCACTGTGAGACCCGACCGCTCACCGCGGTCCACGCCGCCTTCTACGCGGCCCTGTCCCTGGTCTCGGCCAGCCGGCTCCCCGAGGTCATCGGGGTCCACTGCGCGTACTTCCTCCTCGGTATGGACGAGCGCCTACTCGGCGGGACGGCCATCGCCGAATCGGATCTGCTCGCCGTCCTGGAGCAGTACCGGGGCCTGTGCGAGGGTTCGCCCACCGGGGCGCAGGACTGGAACCGCCTCCGCCGTGCCGTCACCACCGTCCTCGCCCTCGAAGACGAGTACCTCCGCATGGCCGACGAGTTCGCTTCCTGGATCGAGGGGTTGTCCATCGACGACAAGGTCGCCGCGATCATCTCCCGTCACATGCCCTTCGCCGGTAAGCAGCACAAACAGGTCAAGGTCGGCGGCAGGCTTCTGACCGACTGGTTCGCCGATCCCGATCGAGCCGACCTCGCCGCGTTCCTCGACGCGCTCGGCTCCTCTCGCCAGGTGCGGACCCGCGCCGACGGCACCGTCCGGTTCATGGAAGCCATCAAGTTCGGCGGACCGATGTTCGGGATCTTCGACGCCGAGGAGGCCGCGACGTTCTCCGAATGGATCGACGCCGTCAACGCCGGCGAGCGCGGCGAGACCACCCTGTCGCCGAACGAGGCCGGCGACGCCGCCGCCCGGCGCTGGCGTGACCGCGTCGCCGCCGGGCCCACACCTGCTCGCGTCGTGTTCGAGCCCTCGGGTGCGATCGACGACCGGGAGCTGTTCCACCGTCTCGTCAACACCGAGTACTTCCCGAATGTGCTTCCCCACGCTCGCGAGCGGGTGGAGCAGGGCCTGTCCGAGGCCGAGACCTTGTTCGAGCATGGAGCGGACGGCCGCTTCACCGACGCTTCATGGTTCGAGTACAGCCCCGAGGCGCTCCTGGAACGCGCCGAGGCCATCTACTGGCGCAAACTCGTCGAGCCATACCGCAGGCTCGAAGAGGTCCCTGGCCGTGACGAGGTCGTCTTCGGACAAAAACTCACCGCTTTCGGCAGCATGGTCGACGGCGCCTGGGTCCATCGGATCGGCGGCCTCGGCCGCTATGACCGTCGCGCGGACGGCATGCTGATGGGCATCTACGCGGACGAGATGGGCCGTGGTGACGTCGCCAAGAATCACATCACCCTCATTCGCCGTGTCCTGGAGAGCATGGACATCCACCTCCCACATATCCGCAGTGAGGAGTTCAAGGATCAGGTCGAGCTTCCCGACATCTACGCCTTCCCGATCCACCAGTTGAGCCTGGCGCTGTTCCCCGACTCCCTCTACGACGAGATCGTCGGCTACAACCTCGGGATCGAGATGCTGGGGCTCGGCGAGATGCGTCTCCACGAGATCCAGAAGCTGCGCCGTTGGGGTTTCGACACCGTTTACGAGGAAGCGCACCTGACCATCGACAACTTCTCCTCAGGGCATGCCCGGCAGTCGGTCGACCTGATCAACATTCATCTCGACGACGTCGCTCGCAACAGCGGTGAGGAAGAGGTGCGGCGGAGGTGGCGGCGGGTGTGGCGCGGCTACGCCTCGTTCGCCTACTACCTCGAAGTCGACCTGGTGAACCGCCTCAAGAGCGCACCCGCGCCGTCCACCGAACTCGTCATCTGAGGAGAAGCGCCGTGACCGCCGTCTTCGACCACGACCTTCTGCGCACGCCGTTGTTCGAGGCCCGTCATCGCGACCTCGCCGACCACCTCGACCACTGGTGCGCCGCGCGCGACGACCAGGGCGAGACCTCCGTGCCCGCCGACCGGTGCCGCGCACTGCTCCGCGAAATCGGTGGTGCCGGCTGGCTGCGTCACCTTGACGCCGATGCTCCTACGTCCGACCTCCGATCCGTCTGCGTCAGAAGGCAGGTCCTGGCCTTCCACGAAGACCTCCTCGACTTCGTGTATTCGATTCAAGAGCTCAGCGCCGCCGCGATCATCCGCTATGGGACCGACGAACAGCGCCGACACCACCTGCCGGGCCTCGCGGCCGGAACGAGTGTCGGAGCGCTGGCCCTCTCCGAACCCGGCGCCGGATCCGACCTCGCCGCCGTCGCGCTCGAAGCGAGACCGGACGGCGACGGCTTCGTCCTCGACGGCGTCAAGACCTGGATCGCGCAGGGCGACATCGCCGACGTGCACGTCGTCCTCGCGCGCACGGGCGAGGGGCCCGGACCCCTCGGCCTCACCGCTCTGCTGGTTCCCGGCGACACCCCCGGGCTCAAGGCGTCTGCGATCGGAGCGATCGCGCCCCGCTCCTGGGCCGAACTCTCCTTCACCGGATGCCGTGTCGGTCCTGACGCCGTGCTCGGCGAACGCGGGCACGGCTATGTGGTCGCCCTCGACGTCCTTGAACGGGCCCGTATGACCGTCGCCGCCGCCGCGGTCGGCTTCGCCGGGCGGGCCTTGCGCCTGGCGGTCGAACATGCCCGCTCCCGAAAGGCCTACCGTGGCCGCCTCGCCGATCTCCAGCTCGTCAAGTCTTCGCTCGCGGAGATGCGCATCAAGCTTTTGGCGGCCTCGTCGCTCACCACCCGAGCCGCCTGGGCCGCCGACAACGGCGAGGACTACGCCGAGGCCTCCTCCGTCGCCAAGGTCCACGCCACCGAGGCCGCTGGTGAGATCGTCGACGCCGCCGTTCAGATCTTCGGCGCGTCAGGACTCGTCGCCGACAGTTCGATCGAACGTCTCTACCGCCAGGTCCGATCCCTACGCATCTACGAAGGTCCATCCGAAGTACTCCGGATGGGTATCGCCGAATCACTGTGACCGACCATGACCGACCAGGAGCCCAAGTGACCACACCGCTCAACGCGGTCCGAAGCGACGACCCGTACCCGTACTACGCCGCACTCACCGCCAAGCGTCCATTCGCGTTCGACGATGAGATCGATTCCTGGGTCGCCGCCGACGCCGAAGCGGTCCAGGCCGCTTTCAACGCCTCCGAGCTCGGAGTACGCGCGAGCGGCGATGAGGTACCCGCGGCGATCACCGACACACCCGCGGGTGAGGTCTTCGGCCAACTGGTCCGGATGCGGGACGACGAGGCCGCCGCCGAACTCAAGACCGCCATCACCACCGTGCTGACCGGGGTCACGCCCGAGGCGATCGCCGAGGCCACTCGCCGCCGTGCCCGCGAAGCGCTTGAGGACGGCATCGACTATCGCGCACTCGCCTTCGGTGTCCCGGTCGCCGCGGTCGGTTCCTTGTGCGGCATCCCCGAGAACGACCTTCGCCGGGCGGTCGAGTTGACCGCCGCGTTCGTTCGCTGCGTGCCCGCCTCCGCGGGCACGGAGGACTACGCCGCCGCGAACGAGGCCGCCGCCCGACTCCAGCCGCTCCTCGCCGCCGCGGCCGAACGCGACGGCCTGGCCGCCCGCCTGGTCGAGACCGTCGCCACCGGCCACGTCCCGAGGCGACCCGCGCTCGCGAACGCGGTCGGACTCCTGTCCCAGACCTACGACGCGACCGCCGGCCTCGTCGGCAACACCCTCCTCGGGCTCGGCCGGCACGAACGCGGCGAGGACTTGCGAGCCTTCGTCGACGAGATCGCGCGCCACGACGCCCCGATCCAGAACACTCGTCGCTTCGCCCACCGACCATGGACTCACGGCGGGCAATCCGTGGCGGCGGGACAGAAGGTGCTGCTGCTCCTCGCCGCCGCCAACCGTGACCCGGACGTCAACCCCGAGCCCGATGTCTTCGATCCCGCACGCCGGCACCCGGTCTCGTTCACCTTCGGTTCCGGTCGACACGGCTGTCCCGGACGCGCCGTCGCCATCGAGATCGCCGTCGCCATCGTCGCCGAGGCCGAAGCGGCCGGATGGACCCCGCGCGACCTACCAGGGCGGAACCACTACCTGCCCTCCCCGAACGCCCGAATTCCGGTGCTCGAAGGGGGGACCTCGTGACCGGCCCTCACCCACGGCCCTGTGCCCCGACCCGCCCGAGTGAGCGCCGCTCAGCGCTCGTCCCCGTCGGGTCCGGTGCGCCATCGAGGACCCGCTCTGGACCTGTCACGCCACCGATCAGGGAGAACAGCCATGAAACCCGATAACGACCTGCCCCAGGCGTTCATCCTCACCGGAGCGTTCTGGGTGATCTGCCGCAGCCCGCTCTACCTGACCGAACTCGCCGGCCGCGGCTTGAAGATCCTCGTCATCACGCCCGAAGGCTTCCGTGATCGAGCCGAGGCCGTCCGCCGCCAGGACAACGGACCCGCCGCACTCATCGAAGACGTGGCCTATGTGGCCGGCTCGCTCGACAAGGAGGCTTCCTTCAACCCCGGTGTCATGGCCGCCGTCACCGCCTGGTGCTCGCGCTACAGCATCAAAGGTGTCTACGCGGTCGGCGAGACCCTCGTCGAGCCGACCGGGATCGTCGCCGACGCACTCGGCCTGCCCTTCCCCGGTATGAGGGCCACCCGCGTGTGCCGCAACAAGTACCTCCAGCGCTGCTATCTCCATCGGCACAGCCCGGCCTCGCTCATCGTCCCACCTTCCGAACGCGAGGCGATCGACCCTGGAACACTTGAGTTCCCAGTGGTGCTCAAGCCGGCCACCCGCCACTCTTCCTCCGGTGTCGTCTCCGCCGACGGCCCCGTCGACGTCGCCCGTGAGCTCGTCGAATACCCCGACCACGAGACCGTCCTCATCGAGCAGAAGATCACCGGTCCCGAGTACTCGGTCGAGACCCTCAGTCAGCAGGGACGGCGCGTTTTCGCGTCGGTCACCGCCAAGACCACCACCGATACCCACAGCAACGCCTTCGTGGAGTTGTCCCACACCGTAGGCGGCGATGATCCCGCCGATAGCGCCCTCCTGCGGGTCAACGCCGAGATACTCGACCGGCTCGGCTTCGAGGACGGCATCACGCACTCCGAATGGCGGCTCGACCAGAGCGGAACCCCGCACCTGATGGAGATCGCCGCTCGTACACCGGGTGATGGTCTGCTCGCCCTCTACGAGCTCGCCACCGGTCTCCCGCTCGAAGAGCAGATCATTCGTGTCACCCTCGCAGAGCGCGCCGAATACCCCAGGCCCGTCCGAGTCGCCCGCCAGGTATACCTTCGACATCCACTCGGCGTCCTTGAGGACGTCAGGCTCGACTGGCCCGACGTCGCCGCGTCGTGGGTGGGCGAGACCGACATGTGGCCCCGTATCGAGCCGGGAAAACCCGATGACGCACCGAGCCTGCGTGCCGTCATGGTCTGCAAGGAGAAGGGCACACAGCTCAAGCCCTTGCGATCCTCCGATGACCGCGCCGTCACCTTCTACATCGACGCACCGGACACCGAACAGCTCGACGAAATCGAGGCCCGTGTTCGCTCCGCCATCGACATCGTCGTGTCCTAGGAGCGCTCAGTGACCACTACTCCGCCCACCTTGGCCGCGCCGCGCGTCTGGGAGACCTTCCGCGACAGTCCGATCGCCGCCAAGGTCATCCTTCTCGGTGTCACCGTCAATCGCCTCTCGGGCTTCCTGCAGATCTTCATAGTCCTCTACCTCACCCACGAAGGCTTCACCTCGGAGCAGGCCGTCGTCGCCGTGGGCTGTTACGGTGCCGGCGCCGTCGTCGGTGCCCTCGCCGGAGGCATCGCCACCGAACGTCTCGGCCCGCGGGCCGCCACCGTGATCAGCATGGCGGCCACCGCGGTCCTGACGGCCTCACTGCTCTACGTCCCGAACTATCTGCTGCTGCTCGCCTTCGTCACCACGGCCAGCGCCTGTACCCAGCTGTTTCGACCGGCCTCGTCGACATTGCTGTCGTCCCTGGTCGCACCTGAGCGTCAGACGATGATCTTCGCGATGTACCGTCTCGGCCTCAACCTCGGCGCGACCGGCGCCCCGTTGGTCGGCTACGGACTGTACTACCTCGGTGGCGAGAGTTTCGTCTACCTGTTCTGGGGTGAGGCCGTCATCGCCGCGGCCTACGCGGTGCTGGCCTACAACACACTTCCCGCCAAGAGCGTGCTGCGCCCGACCCCGGTCGAGGGCGACAAGACCACCGTGAAGGCACGCGAGGGTTATGCCGCCGTCCTCGCCGACTGGAGGTTCTCGCTCTATCTGGTCGCGGCCCTGCTGCACTCGATCGTGTTCGTTCAGTACGTGACGACCTTGCCGCTCCAAATAGAGGACCAGGGCATCGCGCTGTTCTGGTACACGCTCGCGGTCTCGGTCAACGGCGCGATCGTCATCGCGTTCGAATTGGCGATCACGAAGATCACCCAGCGACTCGCGGCGCGGACCGTGCTCGCCGTCGGCTTCGCGCTCGTCGGGGCCGGCGTGGCCTTCTACGCGCTGCCGATCGGGCCGGCCGCCCTGATCGTCGCCACCCTCATCTGGTCGCTGGGCGAGATCACCTCCGGACCGGCGTTCTTCGCTCACCCCGCCACCGTGGGCCCGCCCCGGCTCAAGGCCTACTACCTGGGCAGTTTCCACTTCATGTTCAGCCTCGGCATAGCTGTGGGGCCGCTGATCGGCGGCTGGCTGTACCTCCACATCGGATCACTGATGTGGCCGTCGATCGGTGTCTGCTCCCTCGTGGCGGCCGTCATCGCCTGGACATGCGTCCCCCGGCCGGAAACGTCCGTCCACACCTGAAACATCGCGACACGAGCACGAGCCCGCACTTCACAGGAAGGACTCGACGTGGGATACGCACCTCGCCGAAAGACGGTGTCCGATGATCCGATACGGCACCTTCGGATCGCCGGCATCGGTGTCGGACCGGCCAATCTCAGCCTCGCCGCACTACTGCACGACGACCCCGAGCAGCCGAACCTGTTCTTCGACCGCAAGGCCGACTTCAGCTGGCACGACGACCAGCTCCTGCCCGGAGCGACCCTCCAGGTGTCGATCTTCAAGGACCTGGTGAGCCTGTCCGACCCGACCAGTCGCTTTTCGTTCCTGTCCTACCTGCACGACCACGGGCGCACTTACCACTTCTTCAACGCCCAGTTCGCCGAAGTGCCCCGCGCGGAGTTTCGCAACTACCTGGCCTGGGCGGCGCGGGAAAACGAGAACATCGCTTTCTCGGAGTCCGTCGAGCGCGTCGATTTCGACGGGGTCTTCCATATCACCACCGACCGCAGGGAGGTCACCGCCGACAACATCGCGGTCGGCGTCGGTACCGTACCGTGGGTTCCCGACTTCGTCCGCCCGTACCAGGGCGCCACCCAGTTCCACGTCAGCGAACATCTGAGCAGGTCAAAGGGCTTGGGTGGCAAGCGCGTCGCCGTCGTCGGCGGTGGTCAGTCCGGCGCCGAGGCCTTCCTCGACCTGCTGTCACGACCCGAGTCCGAGCGGCCCGCCCACACCGCGTGGATCTCCCGGCGTCGCAACTACTTCCCGATCGACGACTCGGCGTTCACCAATGACTTCTTCATGCCGGACTATTCCGACTACTTTTTCCGGCTGCCCAAGAACAAGCGATCCGAACTCAATTCCGCCCACTTACTCGCTTCCGATGGAATTTCCGAGTCCACGCTTCGCGCGATCTACCAGGAGTTGTACAGGCTCCAGTTCATCGACCACGACGATCACCGCTTCGGACTGCTGCCCAACCGGACCGTCACCGCCATTCACCCCGGTGGAGGAGGTGCCTGGGAGCTGACCCTGAGCCACAACGACGAGCCCGATCAGACCCAGGGCCTGGCCGTCGACGCGGTCGTTTGGGCCACCGGCTTCCGGAGCGCCCCGAAGACCTTCCTGGAGCCGCTGCTCGACCGCATCGAGACCGAGAACGACGAATTCCGCGTGGACGAGGACTTCGTGGCCGGCTGGGACGGCCCGCCCGACCGCAACATCTTCGTGCAGAACGCGGTACGCGGCCAGCGTGGGCTGCCCGACGTCAACCTGAGTCTCAACGCCTGGCGCGCGAAGCGCATCGCCGATCGCTTGCGCGGCCTGCCGGTCGCCGACCGGGCGACGTCGTTCATCGAATGGTCTTCCAAGGACTCGCAATGGATGCTGTAGACATCGTGATCGTCGGTGGTGGCATCATCGGCGCCGTCATCGCCTATGAGACCGCGGCCGCCTTCCCAGACGCCGACATCGTCGTGGTCGAACGCGGGCTGGCCGCCCGAGGTGCCACCGCCCGCTCGGCCGGCGTCCACTTCCCCCGTGGCACGACCGAGCGCGTCCGGACCATGACCGACCACAGTCACCACTACTGGCAGCGCCTCGCGACCAGGCTCGACCTGCCGATTCACCGGATCGACGCGACCATCATCGCTTCGACCGACCGCGCCGACGCCATCCATGAGACCTACCTGTGGCCCGGTCCGCGGACCGGACGCGATACGCCATCGGGTACTCGCGATTGGACCCTGCGCGGGTGCCACCACGCCGACGTCGCGGGAGTCGCCGGCGCGTTGCTGGCCGAACTGCGCCCGCGCGTGACCGTTTGGGAGGGCGTCGAGGTCTCCGCCATCGAGGACGGCGAGATCCAGTGCCTGAGCCTGAGTCACGGTGAACGTCTGTGGGCCCACAGCGTCGTGCTCGCTCCCGGACCCTGGATCGCGCACCCGGCCTGGGCCGAACCGGTCGCGCCCTTGGAGCTACGCGTCAAGAAGATCGTCGCGGCGCACGTCGACGTCGTCCCCGGTCCGAGCGACGCGTTGACCGTCTTCGACGATGAGGACGCCTTCATGTTGCCGCTCCACCACCGCGGGCGATTCCTGTTCAGCTATACCTGCGACGACTGGGACGTCGACCCCGACACCGTCGAGCGTGGGCTCACCCCGGCCGATCTCGCGTCCGCCCGCACCGTCCTGGAGCGCTACGCGCCCGAGATGGCGCCGCTGTGTCGCTCCGGTCGGGTCTTCTGCGACGCCTACGGACCGGCTCGCGAACCCGTCGTCACCGAACTGCGTCCCGGCTTGGTCTTCGCCGGCGGCGCGGGCGGCTCCGGCTACCGGCTCGCCCCCGCCATCGCCGCGGAGACCGTGGACGTACTCGTGTCCACAGCCCTCGTGCCCTGAACCACCGAAGACGGAGACAGCCATGATCTTGAACCGATACAGCGAATCCGAACTCACCGAAGCCTTCGGTATCGACATGTCCTCGGTCGACGGACTCGGTGTCGGCGCCGGATGGGGCCGCGTCGCTCCGGGCGCGAGTTCCACCAGCCATCAGCACGACGAGACCGAGTTCTTCGTCATAGTCATCGGTGAGGGCGAACTCCACATCGATGGTGCCGTTCACCCGGCGCGTCCTGGCACCGTGGTCCTGTTCGAGCCCTTCGAGTCCCACGTCATCACCAACACCGGTGAGGTGGACCTGGTCTTCTTCACCCAGTACTGGCGCGACGCCGCCCGAGCGCAGGCCTCGGCCACCTCACGGTCTCGGCCTCATGCCGTCGGCCGCCCGCAGTTCGTGTTCTCCACTCCACCGACCCCCAACGGGGACCTCCACCTCGGTCATCTCTCCGGTCCCTACCTCGGCGCGGACGCCTATGTGCGCTTCCAACGCCTGTGCGGCAACCGCGCCTGGCACCTCACCGGCAGCGACGACTTCCAGAGCTACGTCGAGGCCGCCGCTCAGCGCGATGGCGTCACCCCGGCCGAGGCCGCCCGCCACTATTCCGCCGAGATCGCGACCACCCTGGCCGCCATGGACATCGAAATCGACCAGTATTACACCACCAGTGTCGACAAGGGCTACGCCGAAGGCCTGCAACGGTTCTTCACACGCCTGGTCGAATCCGACAAGGTCCGCCCGAAGGCCACACCGGCTCTCATCGATGGAGACAACGGAAGGTATCTGTACGAAGTCGACGTCTCCGGTACCTGCCCGGGGTGTTCCCACCCCACCGGCGGCAACATCTGCGAGGAATGCGGCGAACCCAACCTCGTCGCCGACCTGGGAGAGGCCCGCTCGCGCCTGAGCGAGACCGCGACCAAGCGAACCGACGTCGAACGCTGGACCCTGCCGCTCCACGAATTCGCCGACGTCGTAGCGGACCACCACCTGCTCGGTCGAGTTCCGGCCCGCCTGCGCGAGCTCGCCCACCGGGTCTTCTCCCGTGACGGTTTCGAGCTGCCCGTCTCCCACCCCTCCGACTGGGGCGTACGACCGGCCGAGGACGAGTCGGACTCCCAGGTGATCTGGGTGTGGCCCGAGATGAGCTACGGGTTCCTGCACGGCATCGAGCGCCTGGGCGACGAGATGGGGGAGCGGTGGTCGCACGAGACACCATCACGCGACTGGAAGCTCGTCCACTTCTTCGGCTACGACAACAGCTTCTACCACTCGATCCTCTACCCGGTCCTGTACCGGCTCGCCTTCCCCGACTGGAACCCCGACATCGACTACCACGTCAACGAGTTCTATCTCCTGGAAGGAGCCAAGTTCTCCACCAGTCGCCGCCACGCCATCTGGGGCAAGGACATCCTCGCCCCCGAGACCGTGGACGCGGTGCGCTACTACCTGTGCCGCACCCGTCCCGAGGACGAACGCACCGATTTCCGCCGCGTCGAGTACGACCGCGCCCTCACCGGGAACCTGATCGGCCGGTGGGAGGCGTGGCTGACCGACCTCGGTGAGCGCGTCCGTCGCGACTTCGACGGACTCATTCCGGACGCCGGTACCTGGACGACCGAGCACACCGCCTTTCTCGCACGGCTCTCGCAACACCTCGACCAGGCCACCGCCGCCCTCGGGGCCGAAGGCTTCTCGCTGCGCCGGGCCGCGGCCGTCCTCGACGCCATCGTCGATGACACCACCGAGTTCTCGCGTCGACAGTCCCGACTGCACGGCCTTGATCGCTGGGCGTCCGAGGGCCGTACCGCGATCGCCCTGGAACTGGCGGCGGCTCGACTGCTCGCGACCGTCGCCGCGCCGCTGATGCCGCGGTTCTCGGGGCGGCTGGCCTCCTCACTCGGCCTCGCCCCGATCGATACCTGGCCCGACACGGTCGAACTCATCCCGCCGGGCAACCGTTCCAGCCTGGCCGAGACGAACTTCTTCAACGCCGCGTCGCCGCCCGCCACGCTTTCCTGGTTGCGCGACAAGGTCGCCGTCCTGCTGAGCCTCGAAGGGGACTTCGAAGACCTGTCACTTCCCGAACTCGGCGCGAACTCCCTGGCCGCGACCACGCTCCAGTATCACGCCCTCAGCGAGCTCAAGGCCGACGTGCCACTGAAGACCCTCCTCGGCGACGCCCCACTGAGCACCACGGCGTCCACGCTGGACGACCTGGCCGACCCCGACCTGCTCGCCACACTCGATCGGGAGGAACGATGACCGACACGCCCGCCGCCGTACTCGCCGATCTCCACCAAGCCGGCTTGACGCTCTCGGCCGTCGAGGACAACCTCAAGCTCCAAGGCCCACAAGAGGCCATGACCCCCACACTCCTCGGCCGGCTCAAGGCCGCCAAGGGTGAGCTCCTCGAACACCTCGCCGCCCTCGAACACGGCTTCGGGCTGACCCCACTGCAACGCGCCTACCTGCTCGGACGGTCTGATCTGGTCGACATCGGCGACGTCGCGAATCAGGTCTACCACGAGATCGAGGGCTCTTGGGACCTCGACCGCCTGCGTCGCTCACTGGAAGAGGTCGCCCGGGCACACTCCGCGCTCCGCCTGGCGGTCGTCGACGAGGAACGACAGGCCGAGACCGGAACTCTTCCCGGCTTCACCGTCACCGACCTACGCGGGTTCGACCCCGACGAGCGCGAAAGGCGGCGCCTGGCCGTTCGCGAACGCCGTTCCCATCTGAAGCTCGCGGTGACCGGCCCACTGATCGACGTCGAGGTCTGCGTGCTCGCCGACGACCGGATGGCGCTGTGCGTCAATCACGACGGAATGGCCGTCGACGGCATCAGCATGTTCCTCCTGTTCGCCGAATGGCATCGTCGCTATGACTCCGGAGACGAACCCGGTACGCCCCCCATGGATTTCCGCGCCCACGTGGAGGCCCTCGACACCGTGGTCGACACGCCGGTCCATCAACGCTCTCGCGACTATTGGCGATCACGCCTGGACCGGCTTCCCCTCGCGCCCCGGTTGCCACTCACAGCCGATCCCTCCGCCATCGGCCCCACCAAAGTCGTTCAGCGGCGCGTCCGCCTCGACGCCGATGACTGGACGCGACTACGACAACAGGCCAAGGGCCTGGGCCTGACACCGTCGGTGGTGCTCCTCGCCGCCTGGGCCGAGACCCTGTCCCAATGGGGGGCCGGGAACGAATTCACGCTCAACACCACCGTCTCCCAGCGCCGCCCGATCCACCCCGGCGCGTTCACCGCCATAGGTCAGTTCTCCGACCCACTGCTCCTCGCCGTCCACATCGACAGGAGCCTGACCTTCGCCGAACGCGTCCAGGCCCTCCAAGAACGCCTGCGCACCGACCTCGATCACCGCCACTACTCCGGAATCGACGTCATGCGCGACCTGGCGCGACACCACTCGGACACGCGGTCCGCCGCCATGCCCTACACCTTCAACTCCACACTGGACGCGATCGGCGGCGTCGACGGCTCCTCACTGGAGGCCTTGGGCACCGAGGTCTTCACCCTCTCCCAGACCCCGCAGGTCTACCTCGACGTGTTCGTCCTCCAACAGCACGGCGAGCTCGTCATACGCCTCGACGCGGTCGAAGAGCTCTACCCGCCCGGCCTGCTCGACGCCCTCGCCCGGGGACTCGACGTGCTCGTCCACCGACTCTGTGACGAGAACGCCTGGGGCGCCGAGCGATTCGACCTCCTGCCGGACTCGCAGCGCAAGGCCCGCGACCACGCGAACGACACCGAGCGCGAATTCGCACCGGCCATGCTCACCGACGCCTTCCTCCGGCACGCCGCCGAACGACCGACGGCACCGGCGATCATCACCGCGGACGAGCGGATCACCTACGGCGAACTACTCGCCCGCGCCGCCGGCGCCGCCGTCTGGCTCCGCGAACGCGGCACCGCCCCAGGCGACCTCGTCGGACTGGTGATGCGTCGTGGACCGGAGCAGGTCGTCGGCATACTCGGCACACTGCTCGCCGGAGCCACCTACGTCCCCGTCGACGCCGACGTCCCGCCCGCCCGCCGCGACCGACTACTGCGCGATGGCCGCGTCACCCGCGTCCTCACCAACGTGGACGCCAAGACCGGTATGACCTCGCTGGACCTGCGCGGCGCACCGCTCGCGACCGAACCGCCCGAGGTCCTGCGCGCCGACCCCGACGACCTCGCCTACGTCCTCCACACCTCCGGCACCACCGGAAAACCCAAAGGTGTCATGGTCACCCACCGGAACGTGGCCAATGTCGTCGCGGACTGTGCCGAACGGTTCGAGATCGGCCCAAAGGACCGGTTCTTCGCCATCAGCGCCTTCAATTTCGATCTGTCGGTATGGGACGTCTTCGGCGCTCTCAGCGCCGGAGCCGCACTGGTCATGCCCGACGCCGATCGGGCCGCGGACCCCGCGCACTGGAAGGAACTCATCGCGGAGACGGGCGTGAGCGTGTGGAACTCGGTTCCGGCCCTGGTCCGCATGTTGGCCGACCACGACCACGCACTCCCGCCCTCGTTGCGACTGATCATGATGAGCGGTGATCGCATCCCGCCCGACCTGCCCGCCATGCTCTATGGCGCGCGGCCGGATCTTCGCGTCGTCTCCCTCGGCGGCCCGACCGAGACGACGATCTGGAACATCTGGCATCCGATCCCACACGATCATCCTGCGGACACGCCGATCCCGTACGGTCGTCCCAACGCGAACAACCGCGCGCATATCCGCGACGCGGACGGCCATGACTGCCCTGATTGGGTACCCGGCGAGATCCTCGCCGCCGGCGTGGGTGTCACCCCCGGCTACTGGGGATCACCCGAGTTGACCGCTGAACGCTACTTCGATGACCCGGCCACCGGCGACCGGCTCTACCGCACCGGCGACCTCGGGCGCTACCGACCCGACGGGACCATCGAAATCCTCGGCCGCACCGACTTCCAGATCAAGGTCAACGGCCATCGCATCGAGGCCGGGGAGGTCGAGGCTCGACTGACCGCCGTCGCCGCGGTCGCCCAGGCCGCCGTCGTGGCCCATGAGGCCACTTCCGGCGTAGTGCTCGTCGCGCACCTCGTCCCCGCTTCCGAGGCCCGCCCTACGCCGGCCGAACTTCGCGAGGTCCTCCACACCGAGCTTCCCGCCTACATGCTCCCCGCGATTTTCTCGTGGCACGAGGCGCTGCCGCTGAACCGCAACCGCAAGGTGGATCGGGTCGCCCTCGCCGCCGCTCCCATCGACGATCGGTCCACCAAACCGCAAAGTCCCGCGGATCCGGCCATCGAGGCCACCATCACCGAGTTGTGGTCGAGCGCGCTGCGCACCGAACGAGTCGACCCCGAGACGGACTTCGCCTCGCTCGGCGGCGACTCCCTGATCGCGGCACGCATCCTCACCGCGGTGCGAGCCGAATACGGGATCGGTCTGCCGCTCGACGCGATCTTCGCCCTCAACACGGTCCGGGCCATGGCGAGTCACATCGCGGACGCCGGGGAGAGGGAACAGTGACGCCCGAATCGATCATCAATCGCATCATCGCCGAGCGGCCGACCCACGATGGCGCGCTCACCGTCGCCGGGCTCGGGCACCACCGCCGCATGCCGTTGTCCGAACTCCACGACCGCGCCCGCGCCGTCGCCACCGCCTTGCGGCGAAGTGGCGTCCAAGAGGGCGATCGGATCGGTGTCCTGGCCGTCAATCGTCTCGAATGGGTCCTGCTCGATCTCGCCGCGCTGATGATCAAGGCACAGACCGCCGGATTCGAGCCTGGGAAGTTCACTCCGGACATCGAACTGGTCGAACGCTACGACCTCGACCTGCTCTACACCGACGCTTCGGTCGGTGATGGTGCGCCGCCCACCATTCGCCCCATCGCCGAGGTCGCCGAATACGCCGAGCACGACCCACAGGAACTCAAGGCGCTCCAGTGGGAACCGGACGAATGCACCACCGTCAAGTTCACCTCGGGTTCCACCGGTGTCCCCAAGGGGCTGGAAGCCACCGTGGCCAGCGTCGATTCCTCGCTGTGCGACGTCCAGGGTTTCTTCGGGCACCTCCGCGGCGACGACATCCTCGTGTTCCTGCCCCTATCGCTGCTCCAGCAGCGTTACTGGCTCTATTCGGCCATGCACTGGGGTCACGACGTCACCATCACGACCTACCAGTCGGTGTTCGCCGTCATGCCCATGGTGGAACCGACCGTCGTCATGGGTGTGCCCGCGTTCTTCGATACCGCCAAGCGGTACATCGAAGGACGCCTCTCCGACGACCACGACGCCGCCAAAGCCGCCGTCGAGTTGTTCGGCCCGCGTATCCGCTACATGTGGACCGGGTCGGCCCCCGCCGATCAGGCCGTGCTGCGATTCTTCAACGAAGCCGGCCTGCCGATCTTCGAGGGTTATGGCCTCAACGAAACCTGCATCGCCACCAAGAACCATCCCGGTGCGCACCGCGAAGGCAGCGTCGGTAAGGCTCTCCCCGGCAAGGAGATCCTCATCGGTGACGACAACGTGGTCCGCGTGCGCAGCGACCACCCGGTCAACACCACCTACGCCTACGCTCCACCAGGCGAGAGCGAGCGAATATTCAAACCCGGCGGGATCGTCCGCACGGGTGACTTCGGGCACCTCGACGACGACGGTTTCCTGTTCATCCATGGCCGCGCCGACGACGTCATCGTCCTCGACAACGGAAGGAAGGTCATAGTCCGTGTCATCGAGAGCCGCTTCCGCGACACCGGAGCCGTCGCCGAGTGCGTCCTGTACTGCCCCGATCAGATCGGGCTGGTCGCCGTCGTCTCCCCGTACCCCGGCCCGGTCGATACCGAGGCGATCACGGCGGCGCTCGAAGCGGTCAACGCCGCCTCCGAACCCGACGAGCGCGTCACCAGGGTGATCATCGCCGAGGAGCCGTTCACCATCGACAACGACCTGCTCACCTCCCAATTCAAACCGATCCGAAAACGCATCCAGGAACGATACCGAGCCCGCATCGACGACCCGAAGGAAGGCCTCCATGCCCGTTGATCTGGACACCCTGGCCCGCGAGCAACTCGCGCGAACCCTACGAGAGCGGCCAGATCCTGCCTCCCTCGACCTCGGCGAAGACCTCGTCGAGACCTATGGACTCACCTCGCTGAACAAAGTCCTGTTCCTCACCTCGCTTTGCAAGGCCGCCGACGTCGGTCTTGAGAACTTCACCGAAGACGACGTCGCCGGTATGCGCACCCTTGGCGACGTCGTGGACACCTTCCGACTCCACGCCGACAAAAGGGGATGACACCGATGGCCGACAACCTATGGAATCGGACGGCCCCGGCCGTCCTTGACAACGAGCACGTCCGGCTGCGGCCGGTGACCGAGGCCGACCGTGAACCGCTGCGCAAGATCGCCTTCGGCGACGGCATCTGGGACCACTTCGTCAGCCGCGTCGACACGGACGCCGACTTCGACGCCTTCTTCGACGCCATGATCGCCGACGACGCCGCCGGGAGGCGCGTGGTCTTCATCATCGTCGACAAGGCCACTGAGCGTGCCGCCGGTAGCTCCAGCTACGGCAACATGGCCGAGGCCGACCGGCGTCTTGAGATCGGCTGGTCCTGGCTCGGCGTCGATTTCCAGGGCCGAGGAGTCAACCGCTGGGCCAAGTACCTGTTGCTCCAGCACGCCTTCGAGGACATGGGTGCGGTCCGCGTCGAGTTCAAGACCGACGTGCTCAACGCTCGGGCCTGTGCCGGCCTGCGCAAGATCGGCGCTTGTGAGGAGGGCGTGTTGCGCAGCTTCAACTACATGCCGGGAGGCCGCAGGCGTGACGCCGTCTACTACTCGATACTCGCGAGCGAGTGGCCGTCCGTGAAAGAACAGCTCCGCGACCACGGCAAAGCCGTCAACCCGTCACGATGAACGACGTACCCTTCATCGAACTCGCCGGACGGCCCCGCGAGCGGGGTCTGGCCCACGGGGGCGCGATCGCCGGACGGCTCCGCGCGTTCCTCGACGACTCTCTCGCCCGACTCGACCATCTCATCGACCAGCCGCTGGACCGTGGCTCGGTGCGCCGTGCGATCGCGACTCACCGCGATGCCGTCGCCGAGGCCCTCCCGGACCTCGCCGAAGAGGTCGACGGCCTGGCGGCCGGTGCCGACATCGACCATGACGAGGCTTGGCTGCTCCAATTGCGCCGCGAGCTCCTCGGCTACAGCCGCGTCACCGCCGGTGACTGCACTACCTACACCTCTGTGCGGGGTCGGCCGATCCTGGCCCAGACCGTGGACCTGAACGGGAACCTCGACGACCAGATCGCGGTCCTCGCGGTCTCCGGGGCACGTCACCGCTCGCTGGTGCTCAGCTTCGGCGGCCTACTCGGCTACCTCGGAGTCAACGACGCCGGGGTGGCCATCGGCCTCAACCTCGTCATCGGTGGGGCATGGACACCTGGAGTACCGCCGTACCTGGCGATCCGGCACATACTCGACAACGCCGACAGCGTCGACCAGGCGGTGGAGATCCTCGGCGGGCTCAAGCTCGCCAGTTCACGCTCGTTCACGATCTGCGGCGTCGATCGCGCAGTTTGCGTCGAGGCCCTGGGGGAGGAACGGCGGATCCTCGAACGGGCGGACCTGGTCCACACCAACCACTTCCTGCACCCGGATTTCGCCGTCCACGACGAGATCAACGTCTTCGCGAAGAACTCCTCGAAGCGTCGACTCGAAGCCGTCCACGCGGTGGGCATACCCCGGGCGGACGATGTCGAAGGTCACCACCGGCTCCTGTCGGGCCGGCCGATCAACGTGGCCGACAACGGTGACATTCGCCGCGAGCGAACGGTCGCAGCGGTCATGCTCCATCCCGACACCGGCGAACTGCGCCTGTGGCCCGGCGATCCCGCAGTCGAGAAGGAACACCTGTGGGCCTTGCGGTGATGTCGATACAGGGGCCCCGGCCGATGAACATCGGGCGGGACCCCTTCTCGCGGGCGCTTCTCGTCCAAGGACGAGCGAGAACGCTTCATGGACCCGCGGACCTCAAGGGGCACCTCACCGCGTACGCGCCAATGACAAGGAGACGAGTTCGATGTCGACACCGAGACACCAAGGATGGTTCATCGAGGCCGACGACGGGCCCGACCCCCGTCCGAACCTCTATACCTTCGTGCACGCGGGTGGGCGGGCCGATCGATTCTTGAACTGGCGGCCCGGCCTCCAAGACCTGGTCCGTGTCGTCGCGGTCTGCGGACCCGGCACCGGTCACCGTTTCGCCGAACCTCGACACGACGACGTCACCGAACTCGCCGAGGCCGTCAGCGAAGCGATCACCGCGCACTCCACCGGACCGTATTTCTTCTTCGGACACAGTCTGGGGGCACTGGTGGCGTTCGAGACCGCGCGACGCCTGCCCGGCGGCCCGGCCGCCCTGGTCGTGTCGGGCTGTGCGGGGCCCGCCCTCCTGCCATCCGAACGCGTCAAACGAATGACCACGCTCGGAGCCGATGAATTCGCAGAGGAAGCCCGCTTCTTCGGGGGTATTCCGTCCGAGGCCGAAAGTGGTTCCGCGGCGGCACTGCTACTCGAACCGCTCCGCCGTGACCTTGGCATGGTCGCCGCCTATGCGTTCCAGCCTGGACGTTCGCTCGACCTTCCGGTGGTGAGCATCGTCGGCGGTGATGACCCGCACGTGGACGGCGAAGGTGTCGCCCGTTGGCAGGACGTCACCTCGCAACCGTTGGAGCACCATGATGTGTCAGGCGGTCACTTCTACTTCGAGGACGACGATCGCACCGCCATCGAGATTCTCCGTCGAACCGTCGACCGCCATGACCCGAGACCGCGAAACCGCGACACTCACACCCAGATCATCTAGTGTTCCCGAGCGGTGATTCATTGTTCGAATCCCGGCACGCGTGTGTTCCCCGGTGAACCGTGAGAACTCCGGGGTACCGGCCGGCGGGTACCGACGTCGGACATCGCGGTGGGGCGGCGATGCCCGACGTCGGTGGCTCAGTACAGCTTGTTGGCTCCGCCGTCGGCCATCAGGGTCTGGCCGGTCATGTACTTGGAGTCGTCCGACAGCAGGAACGCCACGATCGGGGCGACGTCGGTCTCGGGGTCGCCGAAGCGGCCGAGCGGGACCTTCGCGAGCGAGGCCTGGTACAGCTCCGGGGCGGACTCGCTCCAGGCCTTGACGCCCGCCGTCATCGCCATCGGGCTCACGACGTTCACGCGGATGTTCTGGCTCGCCCACTCGTTGGCGACCACGCGGGAAAGGCCGCGGATGGCCTCCTTCGCGGCGGCGTAGGCGGCCTGGGTGGGCTGGCCGACGAGCGCGGCGCCCGAGCCGAAGTTCACGATCGAACCACCGGACTTCGCCAGGTGCGGGTGGGCCGCGAGCATGAAGTTGCGCGTGGCGATGAAGCCGGTCGAGAACGACAGGTCCCACTGTTCCCGAGTGAGGTCGGTGAAGGGCGCCTGGCGCGAGGCGTGCGCGTTGTTGACCAGACCCGTCAGCCCACCGAAGCGCTCGACGGCGGTGCGGACCGCGAGTTCGGCGGTCTCCGGCAAGCCGACGTCACCTTGGACGAAGGCGACGTCGGCGCCGAGCTCGGTTTCGAGTTCCGCTCCGGCCTCCCCGTTGACGTCGACCGCGACGACCTTGGCGCCGCGACGGGCGAGGACGCGTGAGATCGCGCCACCGATGCCGGCGGCTCCTCCCGTGACGACGACGATCTGGTGTTCCAGCTGCATGAACGTTTCCTTCCTACGCGCGGTGCGCTCGTCGGGATCGGCCCATTCTCCGCCGAACGGGGTTCGGGCGCGGTGTATCCGCGAGGTGTTCGGCGTGGCCGTCGACTCCCGATACCGCGTGTGAATCGGTTGATTAAGGACATCTAGTGCGTTTCGGGTGCCAATGGTGGACCGTACTAGGATCCGAACCATGCCGCGTTCTCGACCGACCCCCGAACACCTGTCCCCGGGGTACTTCGCGTTCGTCATGGGCACCGGGATCCTGTCGGTCGCTGCCGCGCAGCGGTCGTGGCAGGTCACGTCCCTGGTACTGCTCGGGTTGGCGGGGGGCGGCTACGTGCTCCTCATCGCCTTGAACGTGTGGCGGATCATCGCCTACCGCGAGGCCTTCGCCCGTGATCTGCGAGACTCGCGCAAGGCGTTCCTGATCTTCACCTTCGTCGCGGGAACCGGTGTTCTCGCGACGGGCCTGGCGGCGCACGGCGCGCTCACCGTGGCGACCGTCCTGTTGGCGATCGGCGCCGTGAGCTGGATGTTGCTCGGCTACACGGTGCCGTGGGCGGCGGTGCTCAGCCGCGACGAACGGCCGGTGACCGACGCCGCGAACGGGACCTGGTTCATCTGGGTGGTGGCCGCCCAGTCCGTGGCCGTGGTCGCCGCGACGCTGGAGCCGCACTACGAGGGCCTGGGGCGGCACGGGCTCTCGGTGCTGGCGGTCTTCGCCTGGTCGATCGGTGTGGTGCTGTACGCCGCCGTCGCGATGTTCGTCGTCCTGCGGATCCTCCAGGCGCCGCTGGACCCCCGCGACTTCGACCCGCCCTACTGGGTGTCGATGGGCGCCATCGCCATCAGCGTCGTCGCCGGCTCTCGCATCATCGAGATGGAGAGCACGCCGATGGTCGACGCGGTCCGCGGCCTGGTGGAGGGTGGGGCCGTGGTGCTGTGGGCCTTCGCGACCTGGCTGATCCCCGCGCTGATCGCGGTCGGCGTGTGGCGGCACCTCGTCAAGCGGGTACCGCTGAAGTACACGCCGACCCTGTGGAGCATCGTCTTCCCGCTCGGGATGTACTCCGTGGCCTGTATGTACCTGGGGCGGGCCGACCGTCTACCGCTGGTCGAGTGGATCGGCGAGGCGTGGATCTGGGTGGCCCTGACGGCGTGGGCGCTGACGAGCGCGGCCATGGTTCGGTCGTGGTTCCCCACCGTGCCTCGATCGCCTGCGCCTTCTTCTCTTCTCTGAGTAGAGAATCCCGGCCCCGGACGTGTGAAGCATGACCGGATGCGGCCAATGGGGAGAAGAGCCCGATGCGAACGCGCTCCGGTTGATAGAACCTGCGTTGCGGAGTGTCAGTGGGTCGTGACGGTGCGGCCGTCCTCCGGAGAACTGGAGAGTGTTCGGGTGCGGTCGAGCGAGCTGGTGGCCAGGGTCGATTTCGAGGACGACGTCACCGAGGAGGAAGCGGACCGGCACACCCGTGCCCTGGCGCTCCTGTTGGAGGACCTGGACGTCGACGAGGTGCGTGCGGCGGACGGTGAGGCCGTGGAGGGGACCAGGTCAGCGGACCCCGGGCTCCTTGCCGGAGCGGTGCTGGTCAGCGGCGTGCTACTCAAGCCAGTGCTCACGTCCCTGGTTTCCCTTGTGGGTTCCTGGCTGGAACAGAGCGAACAGCGGTCGGTCACGGTCGAGCTGGAGGGCGCCAAGATCACAGTGCAGGGACGGGTCTCACCCGAGGATGTGCAGACCTACGTCCGAGCCCTGCGGAACGACACCGATCGGCCCACGGATGAAACCGTGAAGGACGGCGCCTGATGCGCACGGCGATCCTTATCGGGGTCAACACCTACGAAGAACTCGAAGATCTGCGTTCACCGCTGGCCGACCTACGGGCGCTGGAGCAGGTGCTCCAGGCCAACGGCCACTTCGACCGAGTCCTGGTGTTGGCCGATCCCACCCGCAACGAGGCCAGGGAGGCACTTGAGGGGGTGCTGGGCGAGTGTCGCCCCGAGGATCTCCTGTTCGTCTCGTTCTCCGGTCACGGGGTGAAGGACAATCGTGGCCGGTTGCACCTGGCCTTCCGGGACACACAGCGTAAACGCCTCCTGAACACCGCGATCTCCGCCGAGGTCCTCAAACTCATGCTCCAGGACTCGCGAATGCGCAGCAAGGTGCTCCTACTGGACTGTTGTCACGGCGGTGCCTTCGCCGATGGGTTCGCCACGCGCTCCGGCGAAGACGAGCACATCGACTTCGAACGGGAGCTCAGCGACGGGGCGGGCACCTATGTCATCGCCGCGTCTGGGGCATTGGAGAAGGCCAGGGAGGGCGACAACACCCATGGCGCGCGGCCTTCGCCCTTCACCTCCGCGGTCGTTCGCGGGCTGGCGGGTGCGGCTCCGGACACCAACGGTGACGGCTGGATCGACGCCGTGGAGCTCTACCAATACGTCCACCGTGAGGTGGAGGACGTCGATACCCAGCGCGTCACGGCCTTCGCACTCGGGGTGCGGGGACAACTCGTCCTCGCGCGCCACGCGGGTTCGGCCACGGCCGCGAACCTGCCGGGAGCGACGGACAGGAATGGACGCGCCTCCTCCGAGGGCACAGGTGAGCACGAGGGTGATCCGACCGGGCCGAGCGCCGCGCCGAAACCCCGGGCCACCCACGAGGGGTGGCGTTGGGGCTCCTACCTGGACTACCAGCGCGACTGTTTGTTGCGGCAGAGCGTGCTGCAACAGCTTCCCGACGCCGACGGGCGTGATGTGGTGGTCTGCGACATGGGCTCGGAGGTGTTGCTCAGCGGGTCTGCGGACCGCTGGCGGCTGTCCGAGAGCGCCGAGAACCTCGTTCTGGAAGCGGCCAAGGAGCGTAGGCCGCTGCGCTACGGCTACCCGGCGGTGCTCTTCGACACCGCGCGCCCCGAACATGGTAGCGGGAGGCGTGCCAAACTCGCCCCGCTGTTCGTCCTGGACGTGGAGATGGTCGGGGAACAGAAGGAGCGCTTCCTGGTCCCGGTCGGTGAACCGGAGCTCAACCGGGAGCTGCTGCTCTCGGCCGCCGAGCTCGACGAGGCCGACATCGAGGAGCTCGTCGACTGGTTCCAAGTGGACTGGGCAGGGCGAGGTGTCTCGGGGCTGGCGGACAAGGCGCGTGCGGTCTGTGCCCGATTGAATCTGGATCGTGTTGATGACCTGGTTCCGGGCGAACTGAACAGCGAACTGGACGTGCGGCGTGGCGCGCGAAGGGGTGCGCAGAACGCCGCCGTGTTGTACCGGGGAGATCCGGCGGGGGCGGCCGTCAAACAGCTCATCGGTGACCTGGACCATCGCAAGGCCAACGCGATCAGGATCGAGACCATCGCGGACACGGCACTCGGGGTGCTCGCGGAACCCCGTCGGATCATTCAGGAACGGGGTTCGGTGACGCCGGTGGTCACCGGCCTCAGCAACGCGGCGCAGGAGGAGATCCTGGCATCGGCGATGAGCCGGACCCTGACCGTTGCCACCGGGGCACCGGGCACCGGCAAGACCGAGCTCATCACCTCCGTCGTCACCACCGCGGTGGTAGCCGGCCAGTCCGTGCTCGTGGCCTCCACCAACAACACCGCCGTGGACGAGGTCGTCGGCAAGGTCAATCGTCTCGGTTCCCAGGCCGACCTGGTGGTGCGCACCGGCAACCAGGAAAAACGGGGGAACGAACGCGACATCCTCAACGGGCTGCTCGCGGCGGAGTGGGACAGCGTCGATGTCCATACCGCGCATGAGCGCCTGTCCATGCGGCAGCGGAGGCTTCTCACGGCGCAGGACGACCTGGCCGCCGTGGAGGAGACCGAACGGCGTCTGACGATGTTGGCCGACACTCGCCGTAGGCAGATCGAGGAACTGCCTGGCGGACTGAGCCCGGACACGTTCCCAAGGCATCGGGACGTGGAGCGTTGGGCCGGCACCGTCGCTTCCGCCATGGAGAGCCGGTGGTCCGGATGGTGGCATCGATGGCGCACACGCCGGGGACTTCGGGTGGCGGGCTCCGACCGGGAGTTGGTCGCCATCCTGAGCTTCCTGACCACCGAACGCGAGTGGATCGGGCTGCTGGAGGAGCTAGGTGCCCGACCCCGCCCCGAGGACGTGGCCGACACGGTTCGCGCCCTGCGTGACGAGCGGCGACCGGAGAGCACGGAACTGCTGCTGGGCAGAGTCGCCGAGGCACTGACCTCAGGCAGGCCCGTCATCGAGGAACGTCTGCGCAACCTGGATTCGGGTGCGTCCGGGTGGAAGGGCATGAAGAACCTGGTGCGCACCGTCCGGGCCTGGGCCACCACGTCCCGCTCGGTGCGCGGGGTGTTCCCGCCCATGCCGGGCCTGTTCGATCTGGTGGTGGTCGATGAGGCGAGCCAGTGCACCGTCGCGGACCTGATCCCCTTGTTGTATCGGGCCAGGAGGGCGCTGGTGATCGGGGATCCGCACCAGCTACAACCGGTCAATCGGCTCAGCGACCAGGACGACCGCAGGATCCAGGTCGTCCATGGACTGCGCGCCGACGAACTCGACGATCGCTCGCTCACCTACACCGGCTCTTCCGCCTACCACGCCGCGGCCTCGGCACTGGCGGCCGGCGGCGGCGAGGTGCTCTGGCTCGACGAGCACTATCGGTGTCACCCCGACATCGTCGCCCCCGTCAACCGGCGCTTCTACGGTGAACGACTCGCGGTACGCACCGACACGGTGGGTCTCACCGCTCCTGAGGATCCCGCAGCTCGATGGATCGACGTGCGTGGACGGTGTGAACGTCCGGGCGGTCGGTCCTGCCGCAACTCCGAGGAGGCCGAGGCGGTGGTGGACCTGCTCCGAGAGCTGTGGGCGAGCCTTCCGGAGAAGGCCACCATCGGCGTGGTCTCGCCCTTCACCGCCCAGGTGCGCGAGATCGAGCGCAAACTGGGCCAGAGGGCACTCCAGAGGATCAGGGTGGGGACCGCGCACACCTTCCAGGGGGGTGAGTGCGACGTGGTGGTCGTCTCCCCGGCCGCGGCCACCGGTGTGCATCGCTCCAGTGGCCAATGGGCGCTGCGGCAGCAGAACCTGTGGAACGTGGCCGTGACCCGGGCCCGCTCACGTTTGTACGTCGTGGGTGACCGGGCGTACTGGGCCGACCAGGGAGGGCTGCTCTCCGACTTCGCCGACGGTTCGATCGAGCCCGTGGACAAGGCGTCCGGCGATGCTCGCAGCCGACTGTTCGAAGCACTCGTTGTCCGAGGAGCGGAGCCCAGGGTGCGTCAGAGCATTGGAGGATACGTGTGCGACCTGCTGGTGAGCGGGGCCGCCGGTGAGACGGCGGTGATCGTCGACCGTGCGGGCGTCGGCACCAGTATGTCCCTGGGGCCGGGCCGTACACTGCAACGAACCCTGGACCACGCGACCCTGTTCGAGAAGGTCTCGGGTCTGCGCACCGTGCGGGTCCCCGCCTGGCGTTGCCTGGCCGAACCCGAGGTGGTGGCAGGGGAGATCGTGAAGGAGAAGGGTGGAGCGTCCTTAGCGCGGTGAACCTTTGTGGTCACCGCACCAGCGATGTTTCAGGTGGCGGGTGAGTCTTGGGTGGATAGTTCCAGGGCCAGTTCCATACAGCGTTGGCGGGCCGGGGAGAGGTCGTAGGGCATCTTGCCGATGGCCTCGAACGCGCTCATGGAGCCTGCCGCCCGCCTGCCGGAGCCGAGGTCGGCGGGAGCGGGGTGCAAAGCGTCCCAGGCGTCGAAGAGGGCGTCGTCCTCCTCCTCCAGGCCGGACTCCTCGATGACGGCCAGCAGGGCGCTTTCGAAGGCGTGCCGTTCGGCGGCCACCCGAGCCACCCGTGGATCATCGACGGCGACGCCGTCGTCGAGCGCCTCCTCGGCTTCATCGATGCGGTCGGAGTCCTCCCGCAGGGTGGGGTGTGTGGCCAGGGCGATGAAGCGGGTGGCCTGGACGGCCGCGCCGAGCGGGCCGAAGATCCGTTCGGTGACCAGCAGGGTGTCCAGGTCCGCCTGACGCAGGGAGCCCTCGGGCAGGCTCTTGAGACGGTCGGTGACGAAGTCGGAGAGCAGGCCCATCCGGCTGCCTTCGGTGCGCATCCGTTGCACGGCGGTCCGCTTCCGCCGCAGTTCCGCCTCCTGCTCGGCGAGGGTTTCCTCCAACCGCTCCAGGATGTTCGCGATACCGTCTCCGCTGCCTGCGCCGGCGGAAGTCGTGCCGGTGGTGAAGGCGTCACGGATGTCGTCCAGGGCGATCCCGGCGTCGGCCATCTTGCGAATCCACAGCAGGCGGATCATGTCCTCGTACCCGTAGCGGCGGCGGCCATCGCTTCCCCGCTCAGGCTCGGGGAGAAGGCCGATCTCGTGGTAATGACGGATCGCCCGTGGTGTGCTGCCGGCGAAGGCCGCCGCGTCACCGATCTTGACCTGGCGGGGCGGCATGAAGGACGAATGCATGAGCAGGGGCCTTTCCTCAAGGAACCGGGACGTAGGCCCACCAGACCACATGCCGCTACGGAAGGTGCAACCTCGTGCACACCGCCCCGCGCCGATGCCGGGAGATGCGCCCCGCCTCCGTGATGGCCGAGGGCCCGCGGGGCTCGGGGTGGGGGTCTGTACAAGGCGCCGGTGGATGTGGCATCCTCGAAATTGGGCAGTCGTCCAAGTCGATCGCCCAAATTTGGAAACGGGGGAGTGCATGACCACACGGCGCGCGCACCAGGTGCGGGAGAGCCTGCTCGACGCGGCGGCCGAGCTCATCGCCGAGCGGGGCTGGACCGGGGTGAGCACCCGGGTGCTGGCCGAGCGGGCCGGGGTGGGCCCCGGGCTGGTCCACTACCACTTCCCGTCATTGCGCGCCCTGCTCAACGAGGCGGCCCTGCGCACCATGCGAGCCGTGGCCCAGGAGGGGGCCGCCCACCTGCCGGGCGCCACCGCCCGGGAGGGGATCGACCTGCTGCTCGGCTCCCTGGACGCCTACTCGGGAGAGGACCCCACCTCGGTGCTCTTCACGGAGGCCTTCCTGGCGGCGGGGCGCGACGAGGAACTACGCGAGGCCCTCACCCGGCTCCTGGCGGACTTTCGCACCCTGCTCACCGACTGGATGCGGGCCACCGGGGTCCCCGCCCCCGACACCACCGCCCGAGTCCTGGCCGCGACCGTGGACGGGCTCATGCTGCACCGCCCTCTGGACCCCTCCCTGACCGCCGAGTCCGTCGTCCCCGTCCTGCGCAGGCTCCTGAGCGGAGCCGTTGAGGAGCAACGATGAGCACACCGCACACGTCACGAGCACCGCACGCCGTCGTCGCCGGTGCCGGGATCGCGGGTCTGGCCCTGGCCCACCGCCTGGCGCACCACGGATGGCGGGTCACCGTGGCCGAACGCGCCCCGGGACCCCGTCCACAGGGCTACATGATCGACTTCTTCGGTCCCGGCTACGACGCGGCCCGGATCATGGGGATGCTGCCCCGGATCCGGGAACTGGGCCACGACTTCGACGAGGCCGTCCTGGTGGACGAACAGGGGCGGAGCCGGGCTTCGATCGGCTTCCGTCGTTTCGCCCGGGCCATGGGCGGGTCCCTGGTCTCGATCATGCGCCCGGACCTGGAACTGGCCCTGCGAGAATCCCTGCCCGAAGGGGTGGAACTCGTCTACGGGGCCGCGCTGACCGGGGTGGAGGAGCGACCCGACGGGGTCCGGGTGCGGCTGTCCGATGGTCGGGTCCTGGAGGCCGACCTGCTCGCCGGGGCCGACGGCATCCACTCCACGGTGCGGGGCCTGGTCTTCGGCCCGGAGGAGGACCACCTGCTCCACCTGGGATTCCACACGGGCGCCTTCGTCTTCGAGGACGCCGAGCTGCACGCCCGCCTGCGAGGACGCTTCCTGCTCACCGACAGCCTGGGCGCCCAGATGGGCTTCTACGGCCTGGAGGGGGATCGGGTGGCGGTCTTCACCGTGCACCGCACCGAGGACACCACCCTGCCCGACGATCCGCGGCGGGCCCTACGCGAGGCCTGCTCGGGCCTGGGGTGGTCGGTGCCACGGGCACTGGAACGGTGTCCGGAGCCCGAACACGTCTACTACGACAACGTGGCCCAGTCGCGGATGGACACCTGGTCCAAGGGGCGGGTGGTGCTGCTGGGAGACGCGTGCCAGGCGGTGTCGTTGTTGGCCGGACAGGGCGCCTCGATGGGTGTGGGTGGGGCGTTCGTGCTGGCCGAGGAACTGGCTCGGGCGGCAACGGTGCGTGAAGGACTGGAACGCTACGAGGCGCGGTGGCGTCCGGTGGTGGCCGAACGTCAGCGCGCGGCCCGCACCGGGACCTCCTGGTTCCTGCCCGAAACCGCACTACGACTCCGGTTGCGCCGTCTCGTGCTGGGGTTGGCCGCCCTGCCGGGTGTGGACCGCTGGGTGGCCTCGGCGATGTCGGGCAAGCCCAGCCGGGTGGTCGAGGACCTCGCCGCCACGCCCCTGGTCGAACCGATCGGGGGCGTGGACGCGAGTCCAACGGAGGGCCGGAGCGGGTTCGAAACGCCCCGGCCGTGAGGCCGCGGCCTCAGGTGTCGCAGCTTCGGCAGCGGCGTGTGGCGACCCGCTTGGTGTTGCCCTTCGTGGCCTGGGCGGGGGTGCTCTCGCCCAGGCGGCGCCACAGGAGCGGGTCGGGGTCGTTGATCCAGCCCCACATCGGTGCTTCGATCTCGGATTCGGACTGATGCCCGCACCCTGGGCGGTGGGCGATGCCTCTCGGTGAGATGAGGATGGCGCCGCGAGGGAAACGGGCCTCCTTCGAGGCGGGCCCGGGCTCTTGCCCGGATCGGCTGCGAGCCTCGCTCACGAGTGAGCACGCGCAGCCGCCCCCGATGGGGAGTTCGCAGAAATCACAGCGTTCCATGGTCCGATCATGCCCTGTTCTTGTGACGAATGGGCCTCGCGCCGCCTCCCCGGGCCCGTTCGTTGAGCGGAAGGTGGCGGGAATCTCCTCTTCAGGGGCGTCCTGGCCCCCGACTTCAGTCGGCGGGACGTGGCTCCTCCGGGGCCGCGCGGGCCAGGGCACAGGCGTCGATCGGCTGCTGGACGAGAGGCCCGTACAGGTCCAGCACCGCATCGCGGGAGACCTCGTCGGTGGGGAACAGCCCCAGCAGCCGGACCCCCTCGGCCAGACCGATCAGTTGGCAGGCGATGGCGCTCGCGTGGCGGCGGTCGGAGGTGGTGTCCCCGATCAGGTCGCCGAGGCGGGTCAGGAACCGCTCCCGCATCTCCTCGCGGGTGCGGTCGGGGTCGGGTGACTCGCGCACGTGCGAGACGGCCACCAGCAGGGGGTCGCGCACGTCGTGCTCGCGCCGGGTGAGGATCTTCTGCACCAGAGAGCGCCCGAGCTCGGAGCGGGGCAGGTCGAGTTCGGCCAGCGGGATCTCGTTGGGTCCCAGCTCGTTGAACAGCTCGGCCTTGCTCCGGTAGTGCTTCATCACCAGGGAGGGTGAGACCCCGGCGGCGGTGGCGATGTCGCGGATGCTCACCTTCTGGTAGCCGTGTTCGGAAAAGAGCGCTCGCGCCTTGTCGAGGATGGTGCTCCGACTGTCGGTTCTGCTCACGGTTCCACCTTCTCCTGGACCTCCTTGACGACCTCGCGTACCGGGGCGGGCCCGGCGACCACATCATCGCCCTTCTCGTCACGCTTACGAGCCGGGATGACGGCCCCGAACAGCACACTGGCCACGCACACCGCCAGGCCGAGCCCGTTGGCGGTGAACATGGCCTGGGTGGAGGGGAACACCGCGCCGTTCACGGTCACGGTCAGCGAGGCGAAGACCAACGCCACCACGGCGCTGCCGCTGGAGGTGCCCATGGAGCGGACCAGGGCGTTGACGCCGTTGGCCGAGGCGGTCTCGTTGCGGGGGGAGGACGCCATGACCAACGCCGGCATGGCCGCGAAGGCGATGGCGCTGCCGACGCTGACGAGCATGTTGCCCATCATGATCTCCCACACGGCGTCGTTGTTGAACATCCGCCACAGGTAGGTCACGCCCATCACCACGCCGCCGGTCAGCAGTACGGTCTTTCCGCCCCAGCGGTTGAGCATGCGGGCGGAGATCGGTGAGAAGACGAGCATCATCAGGCCGCCCGGCACCATCGCCAGTCCGGCGACGGCCACGGGCAGGGCCATCCCGTACCCGGTCTCGGTGGGGACCTGGAGTTCCTGGGTGGTGACCAGGCTGTTCAGGAACATCGCGAAGCCGACGAAGTACGAGGAGATGTTGGTGAACAGGACGGGTCGTCGGAAGGCGGTGCGCAGGTTCACCATGGGTTCGCGCATGCGCAGTTGGAGGGGGACCCAGATCGCCAGGCAGACGAGCGAGAGCACGGTCAGGCCGATGACCTCGCCGCTGGTCCAGCCCCACGTCGCGCCCTTGGACAGGGGGAGTAGAAGGCCGACGAGGACGATGGTGAGCAGTAGCGCGCCGACGATGTCGAAGCGTCCGGGGAAGCGTTCGGTGGACTCGTCCAGGGTCAGTGGGATGGCGATCAGGAAGATCGCGCCGACCAGGGCGGTGGTCCAGAACAGGGAGGTCCATCCGAACGCGCCGTAGAGCAGACCGGACAGCGGTAGCCCCAGGGCTCCGCCGATGCCGAGGGTGGCGCTCATCAGGGCGATGCCCCCGGCGAGCTTCTCCCGGGGCAGCTGGTCGCGCATGATGCTCATGCCCACGGGGATGAGGGAGGCGCCGAAGCCCTGCATGGCGCGGCCGACGAGCATCGCGGGGAAGCTCCCGCCGAGCGCCGCGATGAGCGAACCGATGGTCATGACCCCCAGGGACACCAGCAGCATCCTGCGCTTGCCGTACATGTCGGCCATGCGGGAGACGATCGGGGTGGCCACGGCTCCGGTGAGCAGGGTCGCGGTGACCAGCCAGGACGCGTCGTCGGCGGATACGTCGAGGATCTCGGGCAGGTCGGGCAGCAGCGGGATGACGAGTGTCTGCTGCAGTGAGACGACCATGCCACAGAAGGTGAGGATCCCCATGGTGGCCCAGGAGGGCACACGCAGGACGGCCATACTTGGAGCTCCAAAGCGGTGAAGGGGTGCGGCGGGCGAGTGGGGTTCGGGCGCACGAGAAAAGGGGTGAACGATTGTTCACCCCCTTGAGTGAACACCCGTTCACCCCCGTGGGTCAAACGACTCGCGCCCACTGGGACCAAGGTCACCGCCAAGGTCACCTTTCCCGCGCGGGCTCAGAGCAGGGGTCGAAGGTGTGTGTGCGCCCAGGCCGCGAGCGTGGTCGGGGTCGTGGTGAGCACGTCGCGTTCCTGCTCGGGCACGAAGTCCTCACGCAACCCGGCCGCCATGCCGACGACGCCCTCGGCCTGGCCGGCGCTCATACCGACGGAGCGCAGCCCCGCGCGCACGTCGTCATCGGAGACCGGCTCGGCGCGTACCTCGCGCCCCAGAACCCGGCCGAGGATCCTCGCCACCTGGGCGAAACTCAGGTCCTCGGGGCCGTGTACCGCCTGCACCCCGCGTCCCACCCCGCCGCCCGCGAGGAGCCTGGCCGCCGCGACGTCACCGATGTCACGGGGATCGACCCAGGGCATCGCGAAGTCGAGCGGCCACAGGGTGGGAAGGACGCCCTCGCGTAGGGAGTCCGATTCCATGAGCAGGTTCGTGAAGAAGTAGCCGCAGCGCAGGTGCAGCACGTCGGCCTCGGTGGCGTCCAGTGCCTGTTCGGTCCGGGCCAGCCCGTCGATCTCACCGGCCCCGTGCCGTTTCTCCGCGCCCACGCTGCTGAGGAACACGGTGTACCCGATGCCGTTCTCCCCGACCGCGCGGGCCGCGTTGGCTCCCATGCGAGCGTGGCCGGCGATGGGGTCGTCGTCGGGGGTGGGCGGGTCCACCCAGAAGAGGCGGTCGGCGCCCCGGGTCGCGCGCAGGACGGCCTCGGCGTCGCCCTGGTCCCCTCGCACCGTGTCCACCCGTTGCCGGGTGGCCGCGTCGAGTCGGTCGGGGTCGCGCAGCAGCAGGGTGGGACGTACCCCGGCCTGCAACAACAATCGGACGACCCGTGAACCGACCTTGCCGGTGGGCGTGGTGACGACGATCTTTCCGTGTGCGTGTTCGTTTGCCATGGCCGGACGCTACAAGCGATGGCGGTCGATTCCCGTCCGCCACTCGGCGCCGAGTGGCGGACGGGAATCGGGGGCGGGGGCACGGCCCCCACCCCCCCGCGTTGGTTCAGGCCCGGCTGCGGGCCTTGTATGCCGCGCGGCGGGCCGCCTTGGCGACCTTGCGGTCCGGGTGGAGCCGGCCCACCGCGTCCAGCACCGACAGCGTCTGGGGATGGTCGCCCCGCCACACCTCGCCGGAGCTTTGGAACAGCAGCCGGGTGAAGGGCAGACCCTCGCCGGCGCCCTCGCTCTTCAACGCGCCGGCCAGGGCGGACTCTCCCGTGTGCAACAGGCCCGCCGCGGAGTCGATCGTGAACCAGAGCCCGTGCGAGCCGATCACCTCCTCGACCTCCTCCGATGGAAGGTCGGGGGCGCCGATCAGGGTGCTCGCCGCGAGACCGGCCACGGCGGGACGATCGGAGGCGAGCAGTACGCGCACCGGGGGCAGGGCCGGACCGCCGAGTGCACGCAGCACCTCGGAGGCGATGATGCGACGCACCGCCCCGTCCCCCGTGGGCTCGGCGCACGCCTCGGCGATCTCCGTCACCGCCTCCTGCGCAGTGCGAAGGGCGGCCCACGCCTTGATCTCCGCCACCCGAACCTCGCGGGGGAGCCGGCGCAGCGCGTCCAGGAGTTCGACGGCCCCGGCCCGGGCCAGGCCGCCGAGCAGCGGCGCGTCGACCCCTTCGGCCAGGAGCATCCGCCGTACCCCGTACCGGCCGAGCGGGGTGAGCACGGCCGCGCAGACGATCTCCGAGTCCCGAGGGCCCGAAACCGACTCGTCCAGGGTCAGGGAGTAGATGGGGAGCAACCCCCTTTCCGGCGCGAACTCCGCTCGCGCTTCCCCACCGGTGTGGTCGACCAGCCGGATACCACCGTTGGAGCCGATCCCGAGCGCGGTCTGGTACAGGGTCATGTGCGCCATCCGACGCGAATGGTCGATGAGTTCCGGGGACGCGCCGCTCAACTGGGCACCGGGTCGGGCCAGCTCCTCGATGATGGTCGAGGCCAAGGTCGACAGGGAGACCTCCGTCTCGTCGGGCTCCGCGTACAGGTCGTCCAACAGGTCCCGGATCAGACCCGAACCGAACCGGCCGACGTCGAACAGGTCCTCCGGGTCCGGGTCGCCGGCGATGGCCCGCTCGAACAGGGCGACCCACAGGTCCAGGGTTCGCCGGGGGGACGTCCCGTCCCGGACCTCGGGGCAGGCCCGGGCCCGCCCCGAGTCGACCTCGATCAGGCCCAGCGCCACCGCGGTGCGCCACAGCGCCAGGAACTCGGGCAGCTCCCGGGCGGCGCGCAGCCGCTTCAATTTCTCCGCGCGCTCGGCGGCCTGTTCCTTCGTGGCACCGGGCCACAGGTCCAGGTCGCTCGCCAGCGCCCGGATGTCGTCCGGGCGGGGCACGCCCGTCCCCGTCAACTTGCGTTCGGCGGTGAACCAGTCGGCCAGCGCCAGCAGTTCGCGCAGTGGCCAGGTGTCCCGTGCGGCGAGCGCCAGTTCCTCCTCCGGCGGTAGGGTCACCGGCCGTACCCGTGCCCGTTCCGTCGGCTCAGTGGTCTCCTGACGCACCAATGTAACTCCCCGTTGTCGAATTCCTACTTTCGGTGTCCACTTCTATCGGTCGGAGCACCGCCATGTGGGGCTTTCCGAACACAGGGGCGCGTCGTCGGGCCGCGACACACCTGATCGAGCCTGGGGCGAGGCCGGTGAACGACCGCGTGTGTTCCGGGTGGCGCCCCGGCGATCTGACAGGCGCCACCCACCCGTCCGCGACGAGGATCCGCTACGTGTCGAGGGGGCTCATGTCCCCGCGGCCCTCGGTGCGCCGATCCCCGGGTCGATCCGCACGGGCCCCGACTTGGCGGGCCGCACGTCGAAGTCGAAGATCGCGGTCGGAAGGTAGACCGTGGCGCACGCGTTCGGGATGTCCACCACGCTGGAGAAACGCCCCTCGATGGGTGCCGCGCCCAAGAGCAGGTAGGCCTGCTCGGGGGCGTACCCGAACCTGGTCAGGTAGTCGATCGCGTTCAGGCAGGCGCGCTGGTAGGCGAGCTGGGAGTCCAGGTAGCGCTGTTCGCCGTCCTCGGTGACCGAGATCCCGGAGAAGGCCAGCCATTCGGAGTACTGGGGCGGCGTCTTGCCGGGCAGGAAGACGGCGTTCCCACTCACCCCGTACGTCTCCATGCCGCCCTTGATCAGGTCCAGGTGCAGGTCGATGTACCCGCTCATCTCGATGCCACCGCAGAAGGTGATCTCACCGTCGCCCTGGGAGAAGTGCAGGTCGCCGACGGAGAAGTTCGCCCCGGAGACGAAGACCGGGTAGAACACGCGTGTACCCCGGGTGAGGTTCTTGATGTCCTGGTTTCCGCCGTTCTCCCGGGGCGGGGCCGTCCTGGCCGCCTCCGCGGCCACCCGGTCGAACTCCGAGCCGCTCAGGCTCCCCAGGACCGCGTCCCGTGGTTCGGGTGGCAGCGCCAGGGGCGGCAGCCGGTCGGGGTCGGTCGCGATCAGATCGCCCTCCCTGCGGTTCCAGCGCGCGAGCATGTCCGCGGAAGGGGCGGTGGCCATCAACCCAGGGTGGGTGATGCCGGTGAACGACACCCCCGGGACGTGCCTGGAGGTGGCCACCTCGCCGTGGAAGTCCCACACCGCCTTGTAGGCGTCCGGGAAGCGGTCGACCAGGAACGATCCGCCGTTGCTCTTGGCGAAGATACCCGTGTAACCCCAACCCTGGCCGGCCAGCGGTCCGGAGTCCTCCTGCGGTAGCGGTCCCACGTCCAAGACGTCGACGATCAGCAGGTCGCCCGGTTCGGCGCCCTCGACCCCCACCGGACCGGACAGGGCGTGCACCTTGGACATCGGGGCGTCGCGGATGTCCTCGGCGGAGTCGTCGTTCTTGATCGCGCCGTCGAACCACTCGCGACAGTGCATGCGAAACGTCGATCCGGGGCGCACCCGAACGGCGGGCGGGATGTCGGGGTGGTACCTGTTGTGGCCGATGACCCGTTGGTCGGTGAACGGCTTGGACGAGTCGAGCGGAAACAGGAGTTCGGGCATGGTCGAGTCCCTTCCAGGCGGACGACCTCAGGGCTTGGGAAGTTGTCGGTGTGTCGGATCGTTCGTGAAGCGCGCTCCGGGCCGCCCTGCCCGGGGTGGTGGCGACCGCACCACGTCCGGGGCGTCCGCGCTGCGTTCGGCGCGTTCGTAGGCGCTCCTCACGGCTCCGCGGGAGCGGTTGAGCATCGGCGCGCCGAACACCCGACGTGCCGGCCGGTGACAGGTGGGACAGGGCAGGGTCGAGGGCGCGGTTCCCATCGCCGCCTCGATGTCGATGCCGCCGTGTTCCCCGCACTCGAACCGGTACTCGGCCAAGACGACCTCCTCGTCGGCGAATGTTCCGAAGATCCCGCTGATCGCGCGGCATGACCCACCCCGACGCGGTCGGGGTTGAGCGTGATGACGTTATTGCGGAGTGTAATCAAGGGTCGCCGACGTGGCCCGCAAGCGACCGCGTGTGTTCCGGGTGGCGCCTCGGGGACCCGAGAGGCGCCACCCCTTCGCGAGGAGGATCCGCTACGCGCCGAACCCGCGGATCCGGTGCTGCATGACCTTGTAGGGCCAGCCATGGTCGGTGTTCCACTGACTGACGCTCAGGTGCAGTTCGTCGGGGGTGGAACCGGGGATGATGTAGCCGCCGTAGAGCTGGGCCACGTGGGAGTCGTCCTCGTGGCCCCACGTCCCGCCATGGACGAGAGTGCGTCGGTGGGCCGTGTGCAGGTTCGACGTGGGGGTGTCCATGATGATGCCGTCGATGCGGTAGCCGCCCGCGTCGAACCAGGTCAAGACCCATTTTCCGGCCATCGGGCGCAGACACATCTCCCCGAACGCGCCGTCGAGGATCGGGGTGGGCGGGTTGCCCCAGCCCCACACGCCCTCGCGGTACCCCCAGGGCTCGTATGCGGCCGGGTCGGCGATGGCCGCCGTGGGGACCCGGTGCATGATGATCGGCCGGCTGCGGTCGAAGGAGGTGGAGTAGACGTAGACGTATCCGTCGTCGCCCTCTGCCCAGGTGAGCAGCTGGAACAAGCCGTCGTGCAGGTGGGCGTCGAAGTGCGCGTCGGTGTGCGTCCAGGTCGCGCCGGAGTCGTCGGAGCGCCAGATCTCCGTCCACACCACGTTGCCCAGGCCGTTGTTGACCATGGCGTGCAGGTACATGGTGTCGCCGATGGTGATGACGTCGGAGGGCAGGACGGTGGTGAAGACCGGGTTGTCGTGGTCGTAGTGCCACAGTTGCTCGGCGGCCTCACCCCCGACCGCGCCCGACCACTGGACACCGGCGTCGAGGTCGGTGGTCGTGGAGTACAGGGCGGTGGGGGAGCGCCACCAACCGCCGCCGACGGTGGCGCCCTCGAAGCTGTCGCCGAAGACGAAGAGCATCCGCCCGTCGGGGGTGCGGACCGGGATGCCCAGGTCGGTGGCCTCCATGCGAAAGCGCGTGGTCAGGCCGGGGCCGGTGAGGTCGCCGATCTTGGTGACCTCCAGGGCTTGGCGGGAGGAGGCTTCGTCGGCGCCGGCGGGGGAGCCCGTGCCGAGCAGGAGTCCGGACCCCAGGAGGGCGCCGGCGGAGGTGCGAAGGAACGTGGACCGGTCGATCTGCGGGGGACGAGGGGTGCGGGGGTCGATCATGGTCACTCCTACGTGCGAGTGGTCGAACGGTCAGGATCGACAGCCGCGGATGTGGTGTCAACCAGAGGAAACGGGGCCGGTGGGGCGCCCGCGGAGCCGTCACGGACCGGTTCGCGCGCGAAACCCGACGGTGGCGCGCTGTTCGCGGGGGTCGGCAGGAGAAGTAGGAAACCAACATGATTTGCGGGCTCGTTGGTCGAAAATTAACTGATCCGTTATCCGAAGCCCCGGTGTGCTCGCCGCGTCCTCCTGTTTCACTGAGGCGGCGGCCACGAAGAGGTGGCCGGCCCCCGCACCCCAGGAGTCGTCTTGAGCTCGAACCCCCCGAACCGGCGCGCCCTCCTCAAGAGCGTCGGCGGACTCTCCCTCGGACTGGCCGTCACCTCCGGCGGCCTCTTCGCCTCGACCTCGGCGGCCCACGCCGAACCGGTCACCCGGAACCTGCCCGCCCCAGACCACGCAGGGCTGCGCCTCGTGGACCACAACGAGGACGACCCCCGCATGTGGTACTACCGCTTCGAGACCGACGAGATCGGCTGGAACCCCGGCGTCAACGTCCTCGTACCGGACGGCTACCGGGACGACGGCCGCACCTACCCGGTCCTGTACCTACTGCACGGCGGCGGCCCCGGCTCGGACTTCATCAGCTGGGACCGCACCGGAATCCGCGAACTCTCCCAGGACAAGCAGATCATCATCGTGATGCCCGACGGCGGGCCCTGCGGGTGGTACTCCAACCCGGTCACCTCCAACGTGGGTCCGCGCAACTGGGAGACCTTCCACATGAACCAGGTCCTGCCCTGGGTCGACGCGAACTTCCGCACGCACGCCGAGTTCGACGGCCGCGCCGTGGCGGGTTTCTCGATGGGCGGCTTCGGAGCGCTCAAGTACGCGGCCAAGTACTACGGCCACTTCGCCTCGGTGAGCTCCTACTCGGGACCGGCCAGCACGCGCCGCGACCTCGGGGTGGTCACCCACTGGGCGAACTTCACCTCCGCCGCCTTCGAGCTCGGTGGCGGCATGGTCTACGGGGCGCCGTGGGACGAGGCCCGGGTCAGCGCCGACAACGCGGTGGAGAACATCGAGCGTTACCGGGGCAAGCGCGTCTTCCTGGTCGCGGGGAACAGCCCCGAGCGCTTCGACCTGTTCGACCGGATGAACGAGGAGCAGGTGCTGGCCGGGCAGCGGGAGTTCCGTGCCGCCCTGGACGAGGCGGGCATCCCGCACGACTCGCACGAGCCGGACGGCGGCCACTTCGTCCGCCCCGACCTGGTGCGGCGCGACCTCGACGGCATGATCGAACGGCTTCGCTCGGCGGGGTAGAGAGGATCGCGCCGGTCGGGACACGTCCGGTCGGGGGCACGGGCGCGGCCCCGACCGGGCGCGGTCAGTCCCGTGCGCCCGGATCCCGATCGGTTCCCTCGGAGGACGAGTCGGGGACCCCACCGTCCTCGGCCTCGGTCTCGTCCTCGGCCCGCCCGGGATCGTCATCCGCCACGGCCCTGGCCGGCAACAGCGGGTGCTCGGCGACCTCGTAGCGCCGGATGTAGGTGCCCAGGAACGCCTGAAGGCTCGCGCCGATCGGCAACGCGAGCAGCGCGCCCGGAGCGCCCAGCACGGCCACGCCCGCCAGGACCGAACCGAAGGCCACGGCGGGATGCATGTCCAGGGTCTTGGCGGTGATCCGCGGTTGCAGCAGGTAGTTCTCGAACTGCTGGTAGACGATGACGAACACCAACATCCACACCGCCGGCCACACACCCTCGACCAGCGCCACCAGCACCGGGACCGCGCCGCCGATGTAGGTGCCCACGGTCGGGATGAATTGGGACAGCACCCCGATCCACAGCGCCAGCGCGAAGGCGAAGGGCACGTCCAACAGGATCAGCACCACGTAGTGCGCGGCACCGCAGATCAACGCCAACAGCGCGCGGGAGTACAGGAAGCCGCCGGTCTTGGCCACGGCGATCTCCCAGGCCCGCAGTACCTCGCGCTGGGTGCGCGGGGGCAGGACCGAACAGATCACCCGGCGAAAACGCGGGCCGTCCGAGCACAGGTAGAAGGTGAACAGCGCGACCGTCAGCGCGTTGAACAGCAGCACCAGAAGGGTCGTTCCGGCTCCCCACACGTTGTTGGCGATGCCGGTGGCGTACTGCTCGATGAGTCCGCTGACGCTGGAGACCTCGTTGAGCAGCGTGGTGGGGGAGTAGGAGGTGTCGAACGTGCCGTTGACCCACCTCAGGGCGGCCCGGACCATCGACGGGACCTCGGAGACGAAGGCCAGGACCTGACCGATGAGCATGGAACCGAGCATGCTGAAGAACACGACGGCCACCACCAGCACCACCAGCATCACCGCCCCGGTCGCGGGTCCGCGCGGCCAGCGGTGCCGGTGCAGCCAGTTGACCGCCGGTTCCAGGGCCAGGGCCAGGAACAGGGAGATCAACAACAGCATGAAGAGGTTCTGCAGCTTGAGGAACAGCCACAGCCCGACACCGAAGGCCATGACGATCCACAGGGCCAGCAGCATGGCGCGGGGCAGCCACCGGGGCATGCCGCCGCCGCGGTCGTGGCGCGGGGCACGGGGTGGGGAGGGGCTGGTGGACACGCGGGATCTTCCTCACTGTGGACTCGGTACGGCGGGACCCTTGCCGGACGGTGAGGGGAAACCGGCCCTGGAGCACGGGGGCGCGCTCGGTGGTCCTTCGCCGACCTCGGCGCGGGGCGCCGACGTCGTTCTTCGGCAGAACGAGGTCCACCGTACCGACACCGAGGGCGTGCGAGGGGCCCACCGGTGCACGGGAGGGGTGCGTGGGAGGTTGCGCGGGAGGTGAGGGGCGGGGCCCCGGGGGAGGGCGAATGGACGTCCGGGGGAGGGGCGCGGGCGTCCTTCCCCCGGGGGACGTCAAAGGTGCGGGGTCAGGAGGGTGAGCAGGTCCTGGTCGCCGCGGTCGGTCAGGTGGGCCATGAGCTCGGGCGCTTCGGCGTCCTCGGGCAGACCGACGGCATGGATCAGGGAGGACAGACCGTCGGTGAGCGAACGCCCGGCCAGGTACAGGGCGGCGGCGAAGGGATCGTCGGGGACGGCGTCCGCCTTGTGGAGCCGGCACAGCACCCGCCCCTCGGTGAGGGTGATGAAGGCGTGGTCGCCGACCCGGGCGTCCTCGACCAGGAGCAGGGGGCGGATCGAGTTCATCAACGGCTGGTTCTTCCACGCCGCTATGGAGGGGCGATCACCGATACGTACCGGCAGTCGGCAACCCGGACCCATCCCCACGCTCACGGCGAAACCGCTGGGGATCGGAAAGCCCGACCCGCGCAGGTGTTCGCCGTTGAGCTCCACCCGAAGCCACCACGCCCCCTCGGTGTCGCGGAAGCAGCGGCGGGTCCGCTCGACCACCCGCCGGGGCCGATAGGGGGTCCGCGCCGCCACGAGACCCGGTAGGGCCACCCAGCCGGGGCGGGGGCGGGTGAACTCGCTGCCCGCGGCCATGGCGCGGATCGAACTCTCGGTGATGTCGAACCAGTCGGTGATGCGTTCGATGAGCGTGCCCACGGGCATCTCACCGCCCGCCTCGACCAGTTGACGGCGCATCGTCTCCTCCAGGCCGAGGTATTCCCTGCCGCCCCAGGCGCGGAGTCCGAACAGCCGTCGGTCTCGGCGCATGATGCGTTCGTCGCCGTGGACGCGTTCCCGGAAACCGGACTCGTTGAAGCCGGTGCCGACCCGTTCGAGGAGTTCGTCGAAGTGCAGGGGGCGTCCGACTGCGGTCAGCACGGCGAAGGCCTTGTCGGGGAGGTTTCGGCCCCAACGCACGAGATGGCCGTCCATCACCCGAGCGTGCGGCAGCGTGGACAGCCACCCCAGGGCGTGCTCTTGGGGGACGCCGCCTTCGAGGGGCACGCGTTCGGCCTCCTCCAAGGGGATCACGGTCCGCTCGGCCAGTTCCTCGGTGAGCCTTCCGACCAGGGCCGTGGACTCCTCGGAGGTGATCCAGCCGTCGACGACCCGGTGGCCGGGCAGCAGCCTCAAGAGGACCTCGCCCACGCGCAGGTCGAGGGAGGGGAGGACGTCGGGGTACTCGGGGGACAGGTCCCAGAAGGCGTCGAGCGGGGTGGCCACACCCAGGTTCCTCGACAGTTCGGTCAGGTGCGCGGCGGTGCGTGCGCCTCGTGCGCCCTTGAGTCGGGAGCGCACCTCCTGGGCGACCTGCTTGTGGATCTGCCGGATGCGTTCGCGGGTGACCCCGAAGCGTGAACCGAGGGTGTCCAGGGTCTCGGATTCCAGGGTGAGGACCCGGCGGCCGGCCACGGCACGGCGTCGGGGATCGGCGGTGGCGAACCACCCCTCGATCTCGGTGAAGAGGGGGCCGGTACCGGGGCCGGTGGGAGGGGCCTCCCACGGCAGGTGGTCCAGCGCCGTCAGGTACAGGTCGTGCAGGTACTTGTGGGCGCCCTCGGGGTCGGGCCACTCGTGCGGGTGGGTGGCCAGGACGTCGGGGTGCTCACCGGTGAGGTAGAGCGCGGGCATGATCTCGCCCAGGGCGAGATCCTCCCAGTGATCCAGGGTGAGGTGGGCCAGGCCGGTGGCCAGGTGGTCGGGGCCGACGGTGTGCAGGGCCCGGGGCAGGGTCACCTGCCGCCACCAGTGTTCCTCGAAGAGGTCGGGATGTCCCAGGGCCTGCCGGACGGATTCCTCGCAGGTGTCGTCGAGGGGTGGGACGAGGTGGGCGAGACGGATGTCGAGGGACCTGGACAAGGGCGACCTTTCCGTGGTCGGGGGATCGGGAGATGACGGTTCGTGAGGTGGGAACATCACACGTTCCTCCCACGCGCGCGTCACCCGGGACGGGGTTATGCGGGATACGCATAGCGGTTGCCGGAGTGCCGCCTTCGTTCCACGTAGGTGATTCGGTCCATGGACGACATGTTAAACGAGCGGTTCGGCGGCGTTTCCCCGCCCGTTTTCGGTCCGCCCGAAGCCAACGGTTACGGCATCGGACAGGATTCGCGGGTCGGCCTCGGATCCATGCGGGAACCACGGAAGCGCTCCGGCCGCGCCTTCGCCCGTCCGCGGCCCGGGTCCTCTCCCCGACGACCGGGACCGCCACCCCGATCGGTACGATCCTCGGTGAGCCGAGGACCTGGTCGGCCGGGGTGTGGGAGGAACGGAACGTTGTTGTACGCGGGCACCTTCACGATCGTCGCCCACGATCGAAGCAGCGGCGCGTGCGGGGTGGCGATCAGCAGCCGGATGCCGGCGATCGGAGCGTTGACGGTGTTCGCGCACGCGGACTTCGGCGCCGTCGCCACACAGGCGCTCATCAACCCGCTGTTGGGGGTGGACGCCCTGGAACTGTTGGGTTCACGCCCCGCGGCGGAGGCGTTGGAGGGGGCACTGGCCAAGGATCCCGACCCCGACTCGCGTCAGGTGGTCGTGGTGGACCGGCAAGGCCGCTCGGCCGCGCACACCGGTACCATGACCCACCCCTGGTGCGGTCACCGGACCGGGGACGGCTTCGCGGTGGCGGGCAACATCCTGACCGGCGCGGACACCCTCGACGCGATGGTCCACGCCTGGTCGACGAAGTCGGACCTCACCTTCGACGAACGGCTGCTCAGCGCCCTGGAGGCGGGGCAGGCCGCCGGAGGCGACCGCAGGGGCAGGCAGAGCGCCGCCTTGTACGTGCACATGGGCAACCCCTACCCCTACCTGGACCTGCGGGTGGACGAACACCCGGACCCGGTCGCCGAACTGCGCAGGGTGCACGGGGTGGCCCGGCGGGAGCTGCTGCCGTTCGTGGCGGCCCTGCCCACCAGGGCCGACCCGGGCGGCTCCTTCGAGCGGCTCCACGAATGACCGGGCGGCGTGAGGTCGGCCACGTGCCGGAGGCTTCTAGGGCGTGTTCCGTGGATGCTGCCCGTCGCGAGCGGCGCATCCAGTGGTGCCGGCACAAGGCCGAAGAAGGAGTCAGCCCGGGTTTGGCTGTCGACTGATGAGAACGCTGTGACGGTGCCGCTGGGGCGCCGTGCAGCAGGGTACGTATTCGCGGAACACGCCCTAGCCTGGTGGGATGACCGAACCTGCCTACTCGGCCCCGCTCTCACCTCGGCTGGTGGCGGCCATCCTCGACATGGACCTGCCCCAGCACCTGCTCGACGACCTGGCCCAGACCCCCGACCAGACGGGGGACATCCTCCTGGGCGCCGCGGCCGAGATGCGCGAGCGCCGCCCCGACCTGGCCCGTCGGGTGCTCGACCTGCTGCGCGAACACGCCCCCGAACCCGACTACCGCCAGTACGCCACCCACATGTTGGCGGGCCTGCTCCGCTCCCAGGGCGCGGTGGCGGAGGCCGACGGACTCATCGACGAATTGATGAGCCCGGGGGTCCTGGGCCGGCCCATGGCGGCGGTGCTCGCCGACGAGTTCGCCGCCGACGGGGACCTGGATCGTGCCCTGTACTGCTACAACATCGCCTGTCGCAGCATCCTCGCCGAGCCGGTGGAACTGCTGAAGCGCATGGATCCCGTGGGTCTGTTGCCGCTGATGGGACGCGCGCGGGTGCGTGAACGACTGGGGCTGCCCGCGGACGAACACGATCGCGCGGTGCGCGCGGCGGACGAGGCCCGCCCCTCCTTGGAGGAGGAGATGGGTCTGCTGGAGGAACCCGTCGAGGAGGCCCCCGACGCCCGGGTGGTGCTCGATGGACGGGCCCGGGAACACTACTCGGGGATCGAACGCGCTCTGCGCGAAGGCGGGAACGGGCAACGGATCGTTCTGGCCGAGCAGGTGGAGATCGACGCCTACGCGGGCGAGCACGGACTCGACCCGGCGGTGGAGGAGACACGGAACGCGTGGGCGCGCACCCTGCCCGAGGACCGTGTGGTCGCCTGGCCACCTGAGCGCAATCGGCCCTGCTGGTGCGGTTCGGGCCGCAAGTACAAGAAGTGCTGCGGATCCCCTTCCGCGCGCTGACCGGTCG